>CANCEU010000017.1 GCA_947375185.1 Chitinophagaceae bacterium | reverse complement strand
TACAGTATTATCATTTGAAAAATCATCGACAACGATAATCTCAAGATTTGTATATGTTTGGGTTAAAGCACTTTTTAATGTTTCTGCAATAAATTTTTCCCCATTAAAAGTTGGGATCAATATGGAAACTAACTCTTTCATATTTTATTAATTGAAACATTAATGCTATCCATTAAAATACTACCCTGTGCTCTGCTTTGTTTAAAAACCCATGAAGTTTCATTAATAATGGGACTGTTAATTTGAAAACTCATGAAACACTCAACATTATCTACATATCTGATATTTTTTTCTGCAATAATAAAATCCATATAATAATTACCTTCCGCTAGAAAGGGTAGTGATAAAATTATATTTCCTGAATATTTGCCAACTTCTATTAAATGTTGAATTCCATAAACTGATCCTTCAGAAATAAATGCAATAGGATTCATATTTGAATCACGTAAAATTATTTCAAAACATATATTTAATTTGATGTTATTTTTAATTTTGAAACGTAATTCAATGGGAGATTTATTGTCAATAAAAGTAGTATGAATATTATTTTGTGTTATTATTGCCTCTTCTAAATAGCAATCTTTAGTACAACTATTATCTCTTCTGAAAGTAGAGTTTTTGTTTTGTGAAACAAATTGAGAGTAATAATTATTTATCACATCATTGACTGATCCAACTTCCTTCAACGCACCATTTTCTAAATAAATTGCACTTTCACAAAGCTGCTTTATTGATTCCATATTATGACTTACAAATAAGATGGCCTTTCCTTCAGTCTTACTAACTTCATTCATTTTCCCGATACATTTCTTTTGAAATTCAGCATCACCAACAGCTAGAACTTCGTCAACAATCAAAACATCAGACTCTAAATGTGCTGCAACCGCAAATGCTAGCCTAACATACATTCCACTACTGTATCTCTTAACCGGAGTATCTACATATTTTTCTACGCCCGCAAACGCCACAATCTCATCAAATTTTCGTTTTATTTCACTTTTCCTCATTCCCAAAATAGCTCCATTTAAAAAAATGTTTTCTCTACCGGTTAATTCTGGATGAAAACCAGTACCAACTTCAAGTAGACTTGCAATTCTTCCATTAATTTTAATTTTACCGGTTGTTGGTGATGTTATTTGAGATAAAATTTTCAATAAAGTGCTTTTTCCGGCACCATTTTTCCCAATGATCCCCATGGCTTGCCCTTGTTCAATTTCAAAATTGATGTCTTTTAAACTCCAAACCAAATCGCCATCTTTACCTTTTACAGTTCTGTCATTTATATGACCAATTTTAAAAAGGGGATCTTCTTTTCCTCGCATTTTAATCCACCATCTTTGTATATCTTGACTTAATGTACCAGTGCCAATTTGACCTAAATTATAGGCTTTGCTAAGGTTTTCAACTTTTATTGCAATTTTTGTCATGAATATTGGTTATACAGTATCTACAAAATTCTTTTCTACTTTATTAAATACAATTGTTCCTAATATTAAAAATATTATAGTTATAGTAATAGAATATAAAACAGATAATAAAGAAATTTCACCTTTACTAAATATAGAATATCTCATACCTTCTATAATGTATGACATGGGATTTAAGGCAACTATTGTATGCATTTTTCCCTTTAAACTATCTAAAGGAAAAACTACAGCGGTACCATACAATAACAGTTGGATAGCAAAGGTCAATAATAATGATAAATCACGGTATTTAGTTGTCATTGCAGATATTAGCATTCCCATACCTAATGCCTGAAGTGACATAAGTAATATAAAAAAAGGTAATAATAATATTTTAAAATTTAAATCAAGTTGAAATTGTTTAAACAATACGTAATAAATTATAACCAGAATTAATAATATAAATTGTATGCCAAACTTCACTAGGTTGGATATAACAATACTAATTGGCATTATTATTCTTGGGAAAAAGACTTTACCAAACACATTAATATTGTCTCTAAAAACATTTGCTGTTTTTACTAAACTTTCGGAATAATAAGTCCATGCAGTAATTCCAACAAGGTAAAAAATTGGTGCAGGTATTCCATCAGTTGATATACCTGCTAAATTTGCAAAAACAAACATATATACTAACATTGTGAAAATTGGTTGAATAAAAAACCAAATTGGCCCAAGTATAGTTTGTTTATAAAAAGCTACGAAATCCCTTCGTACAAAGAGCAATAATAAATCCCTATAACTCCAAACTTTTTTTAGCTTTAAATCAAAAATACCTCTAGTTGGCTCTATTACGATGTCCCAATTATCGGGAATATTATTTTGACTATTTATATTATTAGACATTTTAAAATTTACTACAGTTTAAAATCTTTTGCATTCATGTTTTGTTCACCTTCTCTATTCCATTCTGTAATTTCCATTAATTTATCAAGGATGAGATGAAGAAAAATTTGATGGATACATTCTACCATTCCATAAGTTTTCATGGGTACATAAATTGAATAATTTGATAACATTATAGAACTATTGTTATTCTTCAATCCAGATAATGAGATAGATTTTAAATTATTATTTTTACAATGTTTTAATACATTAACAATGTTAGGACTATTTCCGCTCGAGGAAATAGTAATTACAATATCTTCACTTGAAACACCTTCTATTTTTAAAAACTCAACCATGGCTGCATCATATGAATAATCATTTGATATAGCTGTCAACATTGCACTATCACTTAATGATCTTGAAAGTATTTTACCATTTTTTGAAAAATCCAAAGCCATATGATTTGCAAACGCAGCACTAGCACCATTTCCAAAAAAGTATATTCTTTTATTTTTCTTTTTGATTTCGAGAAGTAAGTTATTAACTTCTTGAAAGAATAATTCACCAGAAGTATCTATTGAATCTATACAAAAAGTTGAATTTGTTAGGCCTTCTGTTATGGACTTATAATAATTTTTATGATACGAATTTTCCAATGTGATTTTGTTATTGTTTAAAAAAATAATTTATATACTATAATTGAAAGTGAAGTAAGAATAAAAATTAATAAGTATTTAATCAAAAAGTATGATAAACTAGGCTCAACAACAGTATTCGGTATACTAATTGGTTCCAAAATTGAAAAATATGGCGTCTCTTTTTTCAATTCAATTTTTGATTGCTCAAGTTGTACACTAAATTGATTGTATATATTAAATGCAATTGATAATTCATTGTTTAAAACTTGCTCATTAGTTTGAGCCGATTGTAGAATTAAACCTAATGAATTATCCTTATACCCTGCAAATCTCTTTTGTGCATTTCTATATCTTTCTTCTGATTCGACGACTCTTTCCTGCAAATATGAAATTTGGGAAATTTGTTTGTGGGTCTTAAATGCAGTTATAAATTTTAATAGGTTTTCTAAAGCAATTTTACCAACCATTGCACTATGAAATGAATTTGGCATTTTTGTTAGCACAGTTAAATTTCTGTCTTTTATTTCCAATTTTATTCTGCTTTTCATAATTTCAATCACAGCAGTTTTATTGTTGTCAATTTGAACAATTGGAGGAATTTGATTTGATATGATTAAATCTGGAGTTAAATTGCTTCTTACAGCAGAAGTGGAATCTTGTATTTTATATTTTGAAATTGTATTTTTTGTTATCACATTTTTTTGTTTCCAAAATGCTGATGGATGCCTCAATTTTTTATAAAAACTTAACTCTTCGCCGTTAGCAAAATATTGTTCTAATGTTAATGAGTCTTTTGAATTTTCACTAATTGGGAATTTAATTTGAATTAACTCATTAAAAAAAACTTGTGACTTAAATAAATCTTGATACATATCAGAACTTAGGGTTCCGTCTGCTGAAAGGCTATTACGATTTGATGTTAGGCCTAGCAATGAATTTAAATTTCCTGCTAAAGGTGCATTTGATTGATCAATGATTACGCTTGCCTTACTTTCAAATTCAATAGGAGAAAAATTATAATCAAGGATCAAAAATGTTGATAAGATTACCAAAACAACAAGAATGGCTTTTTTTGCCTTCTTTACAGCATTTAAAATAATTTGATATAGTTCGAAAATACTAAATTCATCTTCTTTAAATAACTCGATTAATTTTCGTTTTTTAATTTCCATTGTTACTTAGTTAAATTCTTTACTAATAAATAAGTTGTTACCAAACTAGAAACCAATCCCAATACTCTGTCAATACTTAAATTAGATGCCGGCTTATTATTCTTGGGAACAAAAACCATTGACCCCGGTCCTACACTTGGATAAAATTTAAACCATAGAAAATTTCTAGTTCGTTTTACGGAGCCATTTGCTTCAACTACATACGCTCTTTTTCTTAATGCAGTATTATTGAATCCACCTGCTTGATTTACATAATCATTCAATATAGTCTCTTCGTTATACTTAACGGCAACCGGATATAATACATCTCCACTTACTACTACTGTTTCATTATAGGTCGGAATATATAGTATATCGCCTTCTTGTAATTGCAAATCATATTTATTAACGCCATTTGTATTCATTATTTTTGCCAAATTAATGGATACAAATTGATATTGATCCTCATTAATTGAAACATCTCTCAAGTTTTTAAATACCCTAGCCTGAAGTGCCGTCTTTAATTCTTCAATGTTTTCTTGCTCAGTTTTTACTCTTTGTTTTTTATTGATACTATCCTGTTTTGTTTTTAGTTCAGGTGATTGGCTACCTAGGTTGCCAATTTCTGTAGATTTTTCTTCACTTTTATATTTCTTTAAATATAATTCCTCAATTTGTTGATTGATTTGTTTCAGATGTATGTTATCAATTTCTGTAAAACCGCTTTTTGTAGAATCTTGATACCTGCTTCGTAGTTCTAATAGATTTTGTAAATAATCATCAGTGTTTGCATCTTTTTTATAAAAAATTGTTCTTCTAATTAATAATGCACCATTTATATTGGCAGAAGGTAATACACCTCCAGCACGTTTCACCAGGTTGCCAACCGTCATATTTGCTTTATCCATTACAAACTGACCAGTATAATTTGCTTCACCTTGAACATACACTTTTTTTAGATCCCTAAAGCCAACCGATGCACGTATGTATACCTGATCAAACGGTTCTAGTATAGTAGTTTTATCATTTGCACTAATACTTAAGTCCTTATTAATATCAACTTTAATAATTTTCGCTATCTCATTATTATTATCTCTTACTCTTCTTACAATTTCAATAGATGATCCAGATGCAGCTTCTTTGAACCCATGTGACTTTAATATCAAATCACTTACAGTCATCCCTTTGGAATAGGGAAAAGTACCCACCTGATTTACTTCCCCTTGAATACTTACAAAATAATTCTCTTTAATATCATAAATACTTGATATAACTAATACATCCTCTTTATTTAATTGTAAATTATTTGTGGTGTCGTTTACTAGGGCTTTATTTAAATCTATACTAATTTCTATTTTTTGAAAATCTTTATTTGTTCGATAAAGAATTGCTCTATTCCTAAATGCATCAAGTTTTAATCCACCTGATTCACTGATTAAATCACTTATTCTAATATTTGATTTTAACTCAAAGTCGCCCGGATGTTCCACGGCTCCTATAATTTGAATTCGATTTGTATAAGTAGCTGGATTTTTTCCTACAATTACATAATCTCCGTCAAGTAAACTGGTTGTTTGAAATTCTTTTTCATCCAAGTTTAATATTGATTTTTCAGCACCATTATATCTTTGTACGGTAACCAATTTTCGATAGGCATTCATAGTGAATCCACTTGCCATTTCAATTAGGTTATTTATTGTTTCCTTCTCTTTTACCTCAAAAAATAAATTACGTCTAACTTCGCCAGCAATTTCAACTCGCTTTCCGTATTGAGGAACTAATAAAACATCGTTATCTTCTAGTCTTATATTTTTATCTGTTTTTCCTTTTAATAGAAATTCATATAAATCGACTTCGGCAATTTGCTTGCCCCCTCTATAAACTTGTATATTTCTAAAACTACCTTTTATTGATGGGCCACCTGCTGCATACAATGCATTAAAACTAGTAGTAAAACTTGGTAATTGATAGGTGCCTGGCTTTTTTACTTCTCCAACTATATTTATTTTAATGCTTCGGATATTTGACAATGTCACCATTATAAAGCTGCTAGGATTAGATCCTCCAACACCTGCATACCTAGTGCCAATTTTTTGAGTAAGTAATGCTTTTATGGCTTCTATACTTAAACCTCCAACATGTGCAACGCCAACATTTGGTATCACAACCTTACCCTCTGGACTTACTTTTAAATTTATGGTGGCTTCTGCAATGCCATATATTTGTACGATTAATTCATCGCCAGGTCCTACTACATAATCTTTAGGAGTTGCCATATTTAAATTAGGCGTAAAACTTATGCCCTTATTATGAAATACTTCGAAACCAAATATCGATTTTTCTTCATTGGTCAGGCTAGTAGTGTCATTTCCAGGGTTCAGTAAATCACTATTACTAAATTGTACCGATTGGCGTTGAGAAGATAAAGAAGCCGAGGTTTGCCCATTACTTTTACTATTCCCAGTCATCCCATTTGCCCTTTGCATCAAATTGCTAACGTCAGCATCTGAATATCCTTTTGATTTTGCATACATGGCAACTTCCTGAGGTGACATTCCTCTTTGATTAGCTGCAGCCATTATTTGCAAAAGTTGAGCATCAGAAATATTGCCGGCACTTTGTGCAATACTAGTATTAGATATTGATATAAAAATCAATGCTAATGCAAAAACAAACTTTGAAATCTTTTTTATCATTTGGGGATTTATTATGCTATAAAAATTTACTTCTAGTATCGTTTATTGAAATTACCGATGCATCCAATTTTTCAAATATGCTATTATTGCTAATATACTCAGGTATTAAGTCTTTCATTTTAGATACAATATTCATTTCATTCTCAGACTCATTAATTAATTTGCCAAAGTCATCATACTTTTCTAACACATCATTAAAATCTACTTCTCTCACTTTTGCTATCATGATTTTATCATGGTAAGTATTTGTGGTATTCTCTTGATCATTTAATAATTCCTCATACAGTTTTTCGCCAGGTCTTAATCCTGTGTATCTAATGTCCACATCAATATTGGGAATTAACCCATATAACCTGATCATTTTTTTCGCTAAATCCGAAATTAATACCGGCTCGCCCATATCAAATACAAAAATTTCACCCCCATTACCCATACAACCTGCTTCCAATACCAATTGGCAAGCTTCGGGAATAGTCATAAAATACCTTGTGATATTTGGATGGGTAACCGTTACCGGTCCTCCTTTTTCAATTTGTTCTTTGAATCGATTGATTACCGAACCATTTGAACCAAGTACATTTCCAAATCTCGTTGTAATAAACTTGGTTGCATTTTTTATATTGCCTGCTAATCCTTGTACATAAATTTCAGCAATTCTTTTTGATGCGCCCATTACATTGGTTGGATTAACTGCTTTATCAGTTGAAATCATCACAAATCTATCTGCACCATGTTTTACTGCAAGGTCAGCTACAATTCTAGTTCCTATAACATTGTTTCTGATGGCTTCCACTGGTGAAATTTCCATCATTGGTACGTGCTTATATGCACCAGCATGATATACATATTGTGGTTTAAACTGATCAAACAGTTCTTTCATTCTATATTCATTGGTGATATCTGCTAAAAATGGAATACAGTTAACATTTGTCTTTAACTCCTTTAACTCAAGTTCCAAAGTATGCAATGGGGTTTCTGCCTGATCACATAAAATAATTAACTCGGGATGATAAGGTAATAATTGTCTAACAATTTCACTTCCTATAGAACCTGCTGCACCAGTCACTAATACTTTCTTGCCTCGAATTTGATTTCTAATTTCAATATTATTAATTAAAATGGGGTCTCTTTCTAATAACTCCTCAATTTTAATAGTTCTTAATTGTCTAGCCGCAAAGCTTCCTTCAGTCCACTGTGTATAAGGAGGTACATTCAACAACTTAATTTCATGATTCAAACAAAAGTCAACAATTTCATTTTTTCTTTTAGAAGTAAGTGTAAAGCTTGCTATAATAAATTCATCCACTTGCTCATCTATAAGCATACTTGTAAAATGCTTAAATGTAATTACCGGTACACCATCTAAAACTTTGTTGTTCTTTTTTTTATCATCATCAATAAAAGCGAGTATATTGATATTATTTTGAGTATCGTGCTCAAGTACTCTTTTTGTTGCTGCACCAGCCTCTCCGGCACCAAATATGACTACCGTTTTACGCTTCATATTGTAGTTTCTTAAATAAGAAAAAACAAACTTTACCATTACTCTGTAAGAAATTAAACTCAAAAAGCTAAAGGTGATATAAATAATGAGAATGACATTGTTTAATAATAATGACTCATTATATCTAGAAAACATAAAGCCTATAATAAATAAAATTGCAGTTGAAGCAAACACCGAAATCGCAATTCTAATTGCATCCTGAAAACCAGTATATCTAACAATCCCCGAATAAGTTTTTATGGTTGAAAAAACTAGTGCATTAACAATTAACATAAGCAACAATGTATTACTTATGATATCCCAATCAACTCCTCTTAAGCTTAAATTTTGTTTCACAACAAATGCTAAAAACAAAGAGCATGATGTAAATAACATATCCAAAGCGAAAATAATCCACCTAGGAACTATCTTAAGTCCCTTAACAAGGAATCTACTTTTTGGTGTTGACATGTTGTTTGATTTTTTTGATAGTTGACGCGCGCGCATGGCTTCGCCTTTCTAAGTTACATTTTTAGGCGTAACTGATTAAAAAATAGCGCTTTACAGAGCTAATTCTATCAATTACAAAGGTAAACTAAATACTCAATACTTGGTAACAAATAAGGGTATTCTAGTATATATTTTTATGCCAATAAATTTGTTTGGGGGGAACTGCGAATTTAGCTTATTTGTGCTCGATTTTTGAAATTAATTTGAAAATTATCTAGTCAAACGATACATCGTTAAAGCAGCTCGCTTAATTAAAAACGGAAATTCCTTTAAGTTTATTGTTTCACCAGGTGCATGTGCGCCTTTTCCCGATGCGCCCAATCCATCAATACAATCCAAATAGGCAGCCACATAGGAAATATCGCCGGCCCCTCTGGAACCTGGATCACCCGCAGTGGTGGCACCCAAACCCATACTTTTAGTCACATTGCTGATTACCTCCATTACCTCCTCATTACCCTTAGTTGGAGCCATACTTGGGATACCATCCTGAAAGCTAATTGTTGCTTTTGTACCCGTAAGGCTTTGATTTACAATATTTTGCATTGTTTTACGGGCTGCAATTTTTTGCGGTTCAGTCAAAAAGCGCAGGTCGCCATTTACCACCGTACTTGGGGAAATGATATTGGTTTTGCCAATGGCCGTGCCTGTTGCCTTGGCTTGGTCATATTGCATATCGGAACCTCCAATAAATACGCCTGGGTTAAAAGTGAGGTATTTTTCCTGACTTAACTGCACTCTAAACTCATTTACAATTCTTGCGGCTTCATAAATAGCTCCATATCCTGCATTTTGGGTGAAAACACCACTACTATGTCCTGTTTTTGCAGTCACATTTAACTGCCAACCACTTGCACCCCTGCGTGCAGTTGCCACCGAATTCAATCCATTGGCTCCTTCAAAAGCCAAAGCAATTTGTGATTTTTTGGCGGTTTCTATAAAATCCCCTCTACTTACTGCTCTTGGATAACCCGCATTTTCTTCATCCCCTGTTAAATAGGCTGTAATTGCAGCATCTTTTAGTAATCCCTGCGCTTGCAAAGCTTGCAATGCAATAAGTACAATTACATCTCCACCTTTCATATCATTTGCTCCTTGTCCAGTGGCAGTGCTATCATTGAGCATCGTAAATGGATTTGCGGGCATATCAGGTTCAAACACCGTATCCAAATGTCCAATTAAAAATAATTTTTTCCCTTTAATAACTTTCGCAGCGTTTTTATTTTGGGTTGCTTCGCTATTTGCAGCGTAAGCGGCGGCAGGCGTCATGGCCACCAAATGCCCTGCGCGCCTAATAGAATCAGGCATTGCAACCCAATGCGTTTGTAAACCAGCTGCTTCAAATTCTTTTGCAAACAATGCACCCACTTTTTTTACGCCTTCTATATTTAAAGTACCACTATTAATATTCACCGATTCTTTTAATAGCGCAATTGCCCTGGGCATATTCGCATCTATATAATTTAGTATTTGCTGTTCCTCGCTATTTAAAGTTTTACTTTCTGTAATGGGCGATTTAGTTATGCCTTTTTGTTGCGCGCGCAAACCCATTGTAAACAATAATGCAATCGCTAAGACAAATGCTTTTTTCATTATAATATATTTAGAAATTAACTAATGGAAGATACAAAATTTTAAACGTATAAATTCAACAGAAAGAATACGTAGACACTAGTACATTAATTTTAGGTTGTAGAAGGAGATTTTCACTAAGGCATCATTAATTGCTGGAGAGCAATTAGATCATTGCAGAATTGAGAAAAGCTAAAGGAATTTCACAAGAAGTACTTGCTAATGAAATTGAAATATCTAGGCCATCTTTGGTTCAAATTGAAAACGGAAATCGAAGTATTGATGTATTTGAAATGAAGCGTATTGCTTCCTCTTTAGGATTCTCGATTGACGAGTTGCTGTCTGCTGAAAAATTAGAAATGAATGAACCCGATATTATTTATAAAAATAAATCTAAAGCTAATAAAAAAAGAAATCCTGCCGAGAAATTTAATTTCGAAAAATTTAAAAACACTTTTATTTATTTATTAGAAAATACTGCAGGCAATCCTGACTTAAATGAGCAAATATTATTTAGTCTTATGTATTTAATTGAATTTAATTATTATGAAACCTATGAATCTCAATTATCTACAATTCAATTTATAAAAAGATTAAATTTACCTAAACCCGAAAAAATTCAACAATTAATAAGTAATCTTATTAATGAAGAGTCTATTATAAGGATTAATACAAAAACAAGCTTACAAAAAAATATATCTCGATTAATACCATTACAAAAATCTAATCTTGAAATATTAAAAGCTAGTGAAAAACAAATAATTGATAATATAATAACTATTCATGCTTCCTGGTCAGAAAACAAACTAGCATCCTATATCCAAAAAGACATCCCTTGCGTTTCTACTAAGGAAGGTGAAATAATAAACTTCGAATTAGCATTTTATAGAGAAGCTCCATACTCCGTTAGATCTTATAACGAGTAATTATTAATCAAACACCAAGGGCACATTTAGTTTTACACTAAAATTGCGGCCCATATTATAAACACCCATACGGCCGGTTGCCATATTTTCATCGGTATATTTTAAACGACTTAAATGATTTTGATAAGCAACATCACTTATGTTTTGTGCAACCAATGTTAAACTACAAATTTGTTTTCCATTGTGTTTAATATGTGTACCCATACCCATATTAATTAAAGTATAACCTGCGGTTGCAGTTTCGGTATTGTAGCCTGTAAATGGATTGTTTTGAGAGGAAACATTGTCAAACTGCAGCGAAATATAATTGTTTTTATTATTGCCTGCACTTTTATTGTTTCCACTTGAACTGCCAAACTCATATTTAATTTCACTCAACCATCTGAATGGTGGAATGTTTGGTAAATTATTGCTGTAGTCAACATCATTATTAAAATTACCTCTTACATAGGACAATGTATTTTCAATATGCAATCCGTCTAAAGGGTGCGGATGAAAATCTAAATTACATTCAGCTCCATATAAATTTGCATTTTGTTGTTTGTAAGCAAATGCATAAAATTTTTGTCCGTTTTTTTCAATGGTAGAATCACCTCCTAATATATTATTTAGTTTTTGATAATAAATATATCCGGTCACCATGTTGTAAAATACATTTCCTGAAAAGGACACATGCTCATTACTCCACTCAGTACCAAAATCAAATTGCAGACTTTTTTCTGATGATAAATTTGGGTTTCCGTATTCATATCTATTGGTTCCTTCGTGCGCGCCATTGCTTCCTAATTCAGACATATTAGGTGCACGATACCCACGTGCAATATTTAATTTTAAAACCCATTCCTTACTTGCTTCATAAGTCATACCAAAGGATCCCGCAATATCTCCAAAATCTTTTTGTTGATGCTTTGTACTATTATTATTTGTACTATTATTAGTAGGAGCCAACTCATTAAACTCAACCCCTTTTTTATCAATTCTCGCACCTCCACTTAAGGTGAATTCAGCAACTTTTTTCTGAGTAAAGAAAAACATACCTAGCTCGGTGGTTGAATATTCGGGAATTAAAAATTCAACTCCTTTATTTTTATTTTGTTGTTGCATTCCATTGACACCAATGGTATGTTTCCAATTATTTTTTTCTGGCAACAGATATTGAAATGAATAATTTAATGTGCCTAAATCAAAATACAAACTCTTTTCACTTGGATCTACAATATTACCATATTCCATACGCTCATTACGTTGATACGCAATATTTGCTTTTAAGTGTCCGGCTCCCCATTTAATATTATTATCCAAAGTATACTTTGTATGAACAATATGTTGATAGGGAATGTTAGGATTGGTGGATGAAAAATCAGCGTCCGTTGCGGGCGTTTGTGCAAGTATTAATCCTCCTAATGAATTAATTGCTATTTGTTTTGTAAACTGCCCTGCCATATTACGCGCGCCTTCAATCATGCCTAACTTTTGATTAAACTGACTCACAAAAAAATGGGTGTATCCCCAATCTCTTTCTATACCAGCGTAAGCGCTTGCATCTAATTCTTTAAACTTTGAATTAAATACATAACCATCATATTTGTTTTGATAATCAGCTGCCGATTTTGAGGAACCATTAATGCCCCAAACAAATCCATTTTTATTTCCTGCAATATCAAAATGATACCCTTGCAATTTATTATTGGATTGAAAGTTGCTAAATACATTTCCTCTTATAGCGCCCTCTGCCACAGGCACATTGGATACTATATTTATTACGCCACTTAATGCTTCACTTCCATATATAATTGATGCGGGTACTTTTAAAACTTCAATTCTGGTAACATTGTATTCATCAATTTCTATACCATGTTCGTCTCCCCATTGTTGTCCCTCTTGCTTAACACCATCATTTAAAACCATCACTCTATTATATCCTAGGCCTCTTATAATTGGTTTTGAAATGGCAGGCCCTGTTGTTAATTGGGTTACACCTGGTGTTTGTGAAAGTGCATCAATTAAATTAGTACCGGAACCTTTCAATAAATCTTCCTTCTTAATAATGTTAATAGGTGTTGGCGTTTTACGTGAGCTTGTTGCACGTAAAAAACTTGTTACAGTAACATTGGGACTTTCTACTGCACTATGATTCAATGCAAAATTCATTTCAGTTATGCCTTTTATTTCAACAGTTTTGGTTGCAATAGAATAGCCTATATAACTTACCTCTACAATATAATTTCCTGCATTTAACTGAATTTGAAATTGACCTTGTACGTTGGTTACCACTCCTTTTTTTAACTCAGTGATGTAAATGGTCGCACCTTGTAATTTTTGACCTGTCGCTTCATCAGTGATCGTTCCTTTGAAGGAATACTTAGACTGATTCGCTTGCTTTGCGTTACTTTTTTGAGCCAAAACGGGGTTTGAAAACACACTTAACCCTACCACACTTATGAATAATATCGACAGCTGTTTGAACATAGTATAAAGTTAGTCTCAAATAGCCTATTTATCAAGTTATTGAGAATGAGGATGGTCATTGTAGCTAAATTTAACATTTTAAAAGCATTGATTTTGAACCTTTTACACCTGTTGACGTTATATTGCATGACACCATTATTATAGATTTTTTTGGAGATGAATAGAAAAGACTGTAATTTTGATGTTCAAACATTAATTAAAAACTTAAAAACAATAGTTATGAATTTATTAGATGCATTAAAATGGCGTTACGCTGTTAAAAGAATGACTGGGGCAAAAATTCCTGCTCAAACTTTAGATACTATTTTGGAAGCTACTCGTTTAGCACCAAGCTCATTTGGTTTAACTCCATATAGCATTTTGGTAATTGAAGACGAAGAAACAAGAAAAAAATTACAACCTCATTTTTACAATCAACCTCAAGTTGGTGAATCAAGTGCAGTTATCATTTTTGCAGCACACACTACTATCAATGAAGCAAGCGTTGATGCTTACATGCAAGAAATTGCTGAGCAAAGAGGTGTGCCAGTAGATGCATTAAAAGATTTTGCTGGTTATGTGAAAGGTGCAATTGCACATCAAACTCCAGAGCAATTACAAATTTGGGCTGCTAAACAAACATACATCGCATTAGGTTTTGCATTAGTTGCTGCCGCTAGCGAACAAGTTGACGGTACTCCAATGGAAGGTTTTGATCCTGCTGCAGTTGATGCTGAATTAGGATTAGCCGCTCAAGGTTTGCACGCAACGGTTGCTTTAACATTAGGTTACAGAGATGCAGCAAATGATTATTTATCAGGTGCCCTAAAAGTAAGACGTACTGCAGATAAATTAATTATCAAAAAATAATTTTCAATTATTATACTGTTTAGAAATTGTAGCAAGCAATCATAAACTAAAAAAGATAATTAACATTATACTATAAGGGCGACTCGAATGAGTCGCCCTTATTATTTAGTCTGCTTTCCTAATTTCAGTTCTTGGTCCTATCCCATTTTCATTAAATGCTTCTATCTGAAAAAAATACGACTGATCTTTTTCTAATGCAGTTACATAATATTCACTAACACCATACACCATAACACTATTGTATAATTTATTTGGATCACTTCCAAAGTAAATATGATAGCCAGTTGCATTTGGATTCACCGCCCACTTTAACCATGCATTTCTTCGCTCACTATCTCCTCGAAGTGGTACAAAATTTTGAACCACACCCGGATTTTCTCCATGCCCTTTTCCAAAGGCGCGTAGTCCACTTATTGCAAATTTTCCGCTTGGCATATGTACGTTTACCATTTTAATGTAACGGGCTTGAATAGGTTTTGGCAACACAACATAATCATGTGGCACATCCGTTTTATTATTAGATTTATCAATAATTAAATTCCATGTTTTTGCATCGTTAGATGCATACACTTGATACTGATGATAGATATCGGTATACTTGCCCATTAAATCGGATCCTTCGTCGGCATAATTAATTTGTATAGCTTGTATCGTACTTATATTTCCTAAATCAGATTGTATCCACTCTCCTTTATTACCAGTGGTTGCTGACCAATAGGTTTTTAAATTTTCATCTACTGCATTGTTTGCAGTGAATGCGCTTAATGTACTTGATACTTGTACGGGTTTATTGTAATTCAATAACATCCAACCTGTAAATAAACTTGAATCATGACGCGCATTTTTAGTTGGTAAATAATGGGGATAGTCACCATATGATGTATTGGTATACATTAATCCTTCCTGATCAATTTGTGCTGGCCAAATACCCAAGCGTCTTTCAAAATTATTTTTTACACTAATCGCAATTGTACTAATATGCCACCAATTTTTAAATACATCTTGATAAGTTGCACCATGTCCTGCACCTCGTGCAAATCCGCCAGGCTTATAGGAGAATGGATTGTGCTTTTGATAAGTAAATGGCCCTAATGGTTTATCACTCACATACACTCCATCACCATATCCACTAAATTCTGTCCCCGGTGCACCATATTGTAAATAATACTTTCCATTGTGCTTGTTCATCCAAGCACCTTCCATAAACGGTTTTAAAAAGGTATTGTCCTGATGTTCACCAAAACGCTCCCATCCGTGTATGCTATCTACCAAATGAATCATTGGTTTTTTTTCGGTGATCGGTTCAAACGTTTTTCTATCTAACTCCTGTCCATAAATTGGATATAAGTTACTTGAGCCATGATAAATGTATAACCTGTTGTCATCATCTAAAAACATTCCAGGATCCCAAGCACCCACTTTAAAACTATCTACTGCAATTTTCCATTCATTTTTAGTGGGATTAGTGCTATACCAAAGGGTAAAGTTTTTTTCATAGGTACTGCCAATTACAAATAAACTATCTCCCATTACTAGTGTTGCTGGCGCACATAATTCATCATACACATTATTCCATGGTCTTAAAAATTTGTGTGGTAAAAATTTCCAATTATTCATATCCTCACTCCACCAATAACCCCACTGATTGGTACTAAATAAAAAGTATTTATTGTCATACACCGCAATTACCGGGTCGGCAGTTGCGCGATGTTTTCCATTTTGTACAAAATTGGGAATTGGACAATAACCATAATCCAAATTAATAGGGTTACAATAAGTCGCTTGTCGTGTTTGTGCATTTAACAAAGCACTCGCATTTTGTGTTGTTTGCGCATTCAAGCATTGCAAGGCAAATGCCATTGCGCATAACAAGATCAATCGTTTCATATTAAAGCCATTTTGTATACTAAATATATGAAAATAGAGTATAATTACTTGATTTATTAGGCTATCGCCTTATTTAACATCCAAGATTTAAAAACACCAAAGCTAGCACCCATTGGTATTGCTACTTTTTCTTTGTCTAATAAAAATTGAACACTTGCAGGAATAGCTATTGTTTCACCAATAGCGCGCTCTACTACTTCGGGGAATTTTACTGGATGCGCAGTTTCTAAAATGATGGCGGGCTTATTAAATTCCTCCGCTGCTAAAAAGGCTACAGCGCCATGAGGATCTAAAATATAATTATTGGTCTTATATACTCTATGAATGGTTGACTCCGTTGTAGTATCATCATAACTATAACTACTTAAACTATTTTTTAATTGCTCAAAATTGTTTTGCATTATTTCCATAATGCGTACAAAGTTGCTAGGATTACCAACATCCATCGCATTTGAAACTGTGGCTACTGCCTTATGAATTTCATAATTGCCTGAATGCAAATACCTAGTCACAACATTATTTGCATTACATGCTGCTACAAAATGCCCTAATGGCAAACCACTTGCTTTGGCCATCATACCCGCACAAATATTTCCAAAATTTCCACTTGGTACTACTATATGCATTGGTGTATCATCACCATATTTTTGTATCCATTGTTGCCAAGCAAAAAAGTAATACAATTGCTGTGGTAACCATCGCGCTACATTGATTGAATTTGCTGATGTTAAATTATAAGCTGCGTTTAAATCCGTATCCATAAATGCATCTTTCACTATCGCTTGACAATCATCAAAGCTGCCATCTACTTCCAATGCAGTGATATTTTGACCACAAGTGGTTAATTGCAATTCTTGTATCGGACTTACCTTTCCTTTGGGATATAATATTATTACTTGAACACCATCCACACCTAAAAAACCATTTGCTACTGCCCCACCTGTATCACCACTGGTGGCTACTAATACCGTACTTGGTTTTGCAGCTGTAGAGTGCACATTTTCAGTACTTGCATTTTCAGCGCGCGTTTGTTTTGAAAAATAGCCCAAACACCTGCTCATAAACCTTGCACCTACGTCCTTGAATGCTAAGGTTGGCCCGTGGAATAATTCTAAAGAGGCTATCGTTTCAGTTATTGGAACCAATGGAAAATCAAAGTTGATGGTCTCTGCACAAATTTGTTGTAGCGATGCGTCATCAATAGCTCCGCCAACATAAGGTTTCATCACTTCAAATGCCAATGATGCTTTATCTAAAGTTTTGAATCTTTCTATTTGCGCAGCTGTAAATTGAGGTATAGTTGTAGGAAAATACAAACCTTTATCAGGTGCTTGTCCTGTGATAGCTGCAGTTTTAAAATCTACATTCGGTGATTGTTTGCCTAAACTATAATATTGCATCCCTTTTTGTTTTTATTATTATAAACGACTATTTTTTAACTTTCTTTTTCTACTACCTTTTTAAACTTACTATTTATAAATTTAGTTTTTTAAAAAATTAGTTTTTTGAAGTTGTAATTTCTTATTTTTTATATTTTACTTTTAAGTCAAATTTTAGCATATATGATGCTTGATACCATTGAGTTTCAGCGCCTTCCATTTTACTTAAAAGTAAAATTCATTTTTTTATTTTTTCATGTTGAATTTACAATTTCTTAATTTTTTTTGAACTTATTATTTCTTAATTTTTATTTTGAACTTATTATTTCTTAATTTTTTAGTTAAGAAGAAAATTTTATGGTTAAGAAGAAAGCGTCATGATTAAAAAAAACATTTCATGGTTAAAATAAAATTGATGCTCAAAAAAACTTCACTCCTAAAAAGATATCGATTTAAGCATCTAAAATATTAAACTTAAAACTTTCTAAACCGCAACTAACATTCTATTTCTACCCCTGTTTGATTTATCGTTGTCACATAAGTATGATGTGCTAGTCCAATACCTTTGTATAATTTGATCATTTCTTGCTCCACAGCCAATGCCGTTTCTTTTTCCTTACTTAAAAAAAAGATAGAAGGCCCCGATCCCGATATTCCACCACCCAAAGCCCCTGCTGCTTTACATGCTTTTTTCAAATCATCAAATCCTGGAATTAAAATAGAACGTATCGGCTCTATAATCACATCTTCTAAACTTCGTCCAATTAAATCGTAATCTCCCTTCATGAGTCCTGCTACGAGTCCTGCAATATTTCCCCATTGCTTTATAGCATCCTTTAATTGTACATTTTGTTTTAAAATACTTCTTGCATCTGCAGTACGTACTTCGATTTGAGGATGTACAATGGTTACAAATAAAGTAGGTGAAGGAAGTGCAATAATTTCTAATGGAAAAATGGAGCGCACTAAAGTCACACCTCCATGAATACAAGGGGCAATATTATCAGCATGCTTTACACCCGATGCAACTTTTTCACCATTCATTGCAAAGCGTACTAAGTCATCTTTAGTAAATGGATTGCCTAATAAATAGTTGGCTCCAACAACTGCACCTGCGCTACTTGCTGCACTTGAGCCCACACCACTACCTGGTTTGATGAGCTTATTTATTTTTACTTCAAATCCAATTTTAGAAAAATCAACTAAAGTACATTCTTCAATCATTGCTAATAATGCTGCACCTGCGACATTTTTTTCGGGATCAGTTGGCAAATTGTAATTATCAATATTTATAATAGTAATGGAAGCTTGGTTAAAATTACCCGCTGCATCGGTAGTTCTCGATACCAGCCTCATTTCCATTTCATCATATGGATTGTTCACAGCAAAGCCCAAGATGTCAAATCCACATACCATATTGGCTACAGTAGCTGGGGCTTTAATTTTGATCCATTGATTGATAGGAACCATTTTATTATTATTAATTATGTTCGTCTTTTAGTTAAGTTTTTTGCGCTGCATTCTTTTTGTTGATACTAAACTCTTGCCGCTCTTATAATATCCGCAAATACTCCCGATGCAGTTACATCAGCTCCTGCTCCAGCACCCTTAATCACCAAAGGTAATTCAGGGTAACGCATACTATAGAACAATACTAAATTATCTTTTCCATACAAATGATAAAAGTCTGAGCTAGGTTGAATATGCTGTAAACCCACTTTCGCAGTTGTTTGTCCCTTTACATTGTGTTCATTTTTCTCATTATCTTTAATGTCTTGATCGCTAACACTTGCATTATTGTTACTTTCAAACTTCGCTACAAATTTTAATTTACATCCTTCTGCCGCCGCAGCATCATATAACTTTTTAAAATGAGCTTCTTGTTTTTCCATTTCTGCATAAAAATCTTCGACCGATCCATCAAAACAACTTGCTGGTAAAAAGCTTTCATTCACTATATCACTCATCTCAAGTCTTGTGCCTGCCTCACGAGCCAATATCATAATTTTACGCATTACATCTGTTCCACCTAAATCCAACCTTGGATCCGGCTCGGTATATCCCTCCAGTTGTGCTTGTCTTACCACAGCCGAAAAAGTTTTACCATCCGTTCCGCCTGCATAATTATTAAAAACAAAATTTAAAGTGCCTGATAATACCGCTTCAATTTTATGAATGCTATCCCCACTGCGAATTAAATCATTTAAAGTGCCTATAATTGGTAAACTTGCTCCCACATTCGTTTCAAACAAAAAAGATGCATTGTATTCTCTTGCCAAGCTTTTTAACTTCGCATAATGATCATAAGGGGATGAACATGCAATTTTATTACAAGCAACCACCGATACCGCTTTCTCTAATAATTGTGCATATACATTTGCCACTGTTTCATGGGCAGTAACATCTACAAAAATACTATTGCGCAAATTATTTTCTGCAATCGTTGCAACATAATCTGTGATAGTTCCTGCAGGTGCTTCAGCTAATTGCTCTTTCCAATTTGTTAAATCAATACCATCTACATTTATTAATTGTTTTTTACTATTGGCAATTCCAACAATATTTATTTGAAGTCTTAATGATTTTTTTAAATAAGCAATTTGATGTTCAATTTGTGCAATTAATTTGCCGCCTACATTTCCTGCCCCTGCTATATAAAGGTTTACTTGCTTATATGATGTTTCAAAAAATTCTTCATGTAAAACGTTAATTGCTTTTTTAACATCCGATGTTGCAATGACTGCAGTGATATTTTTTTCAGATGATCCTTGTGCGATTGCTCTTACATTAATACCATTGCGACCTAATACACCAAACATTTTACCACTTACGCCCGGATGGTTTTTCATTTGCTCACCCACTAAGGCTAATATGGCAACATCCTTTTCAACAATAAGAGGCTCCACTTTTTGGGTATTGATTTCGGGCTCAAACTCAGTATCCACAGCAAGCTTTGCTTGATAGGCATCATTTGCATTGACACCCACACAAATAGAATGCTCTGATGAACTTTGTGTGATTAAAATAATATTGATTTGCTTTTTAGCTAAAGCATCAAATAATCTTTTTGAAAATCCTGGTATTCCTACCATACCACTTCCCTCCAAACTTAACAAGCATATATCTTTAATACTTGAGATACCTCTTATAAAATTAGTATCGCTTGGAGATTCATTCTTAATTATAGTACCTGGATGATTCGGTTCAAAAGTATTCTTAATCCACACTGGTATATTTTGATGCATTACCGGCTGAATGGTTGGAGGGTAAATAACCTTCGCACCAAAATGCGATAACTCCATAGCTTCCTGATATGAAATTTGTGGAATCTCTTTTGCATTTTGAACCATGCGAGGATCGGCTGTCATCATTCCACTTACATCAGTCCAAATTTCTAGAGCAGTTGCTTTTACAGCTGCTGCAAAAATGGCACCCGTATAATCAGAGCCGCCACGCCCTAAGGTAGTGGTATTACCATCGGCATCAGATGAAATAAATCCCGGTGCCATATATAAATCAAACTTATTATTTTCGGTATTGGCAAAATAAGTTTGAATTGTTTTAGCTGTTAAATCCTTATCAACAACCGCATTCAAATAATTTGAATTGGTTTTAATTAATAATCTTGAATCTACCCATTGTTGATTAATTCCCTTGGATGCAAAAGTGGCTGAAATAATTTTAGAAGATAAAATTTCACCAAAACTCACAATTTTATCCTGCATACGATTTGACAATTCTTTTAACATGAATAGTCCTTCGCAATTTGATTCTATTTCATTAATAGTTTGCTTTACCAAACTAAGTGTTGCTGATTGAGCTTGTATTGGCAACAAAGCGCGCACTGCATCTAAATGCTTTTGTTCAATATTTTGAATAATCGTTTTGTATGCCTCATTGCCTTGTGATGCACTTTGCGCCAACATTAACAATTGATCCGTAACTCCACTCATTGCAGATACCACTACAATTGTTGGTTCTTTTTTAATTGCCTCTGTTACAATAGCTACTACTTTTGATATAGCTTCGGCACTTCCTACTGAACTTCCTCCAAATTTTAAAACTTGCATAACCCTTATTTTTATCAACGATAAATATTAAATCAAGTAACCGTATATGTTATCGTCTTTATTTATTTCATTGTAATTGATTTGATAGCGCTTCATGTTGTCTATGAGCACTTCATAATCCTTATTTGATTTTAATTCCAATCCCACTAATGCTGGGCCTGCTTCCTTATTATGTTTTTGTATGTATTCAAACCTAGTGATATCATCATCGGGTCCCAATACTTTATTTACAAAATCTTTTAACGCCCCTGGCCTTTGTGCAAATCGAATTAAAAAATAATGTTTTAACCCTTCGTAAATCAAGGATCTTTCTTTAATCTCCTGCATACGTGCAATATCATTATTGCTTCCACTCACTATACATACTATTGTTTTTCCTTTTATTTGTTCGGCATAATCATCTAATGTCGCAATAGTTAATGCGCCAGCTGGCTCCACTACAATAGCTTCCTCATTATACATTTGTAAAATGGTGGTACAAATTTTCCCTTCCGGTACCAAATGCATATCATCAATTACATCCTTACAAACTGCAAATGTATAATCACCAATTCGCTTTACAGCTGCACCGTCCACAAACTTATCTATTTGCGCAAGTTCAACAGGATGTCCTTCCCTTAATGCAGTTAGCATACTGGGTGCACCCTCCGGTTCTAAACCAATTACTTTGGTATGTGGTGAATGTTGTTTAAAATAAGTACCCACTCCTCCGCATAATCCGCCACCACCAATTGGAATAAAAATATAATCAATTGCGGGTTCACCCAATTTATTATAGTCTTCTAAAATTTCAACTCCAACAGTTGCTTGCCCCGCCATAATTAAAGGATGATCAAAGGGAGGAATAAAAGTCATTCCATGCTCAATCGTATACGCTTTTGCAGCAACAGCACAATCATCAAATGTATCTCCCACCAAAATCACTTCGACAAAACTTTCACCAAACATTTTAGTTTGATTTACTTTTTGTTGTGGTGATGGAATTGGCATAAATACCACCCCTTTTACATTTAATTTTTTACAACTATATGCAAAGCCTTGCGCATGATTACCTGCACTTGCACATACAACGCCCTTTGCCAATTGATCGGATGTCAATTGACTCATCATGTTGTATGCACCTCTTAATTTATAAGAGCGTACAATTTGCAAATCCTCTCTTTTTAAATAAACCCTGCACTGATACTTTCGGGATAAATTGGCATTAAACTGCAACGGGGTATGGGTAACCACGGGTTTTAATCTAATAGCCGCTCCTTCAATATCAAGTGCAGGCTTATCTACTAATTGATCATCGTTCATTTATAATTATTTACCAGGTTGGTTCTCTGGACGTAAACTTCTTACAGTACGACCAGCTTGCCACATTTCACTGTTGTGTAATTCAGCCAACTCAACTTCTAATTTCTCACGGTAATCATCTTTACTATTCAAATCAATTGAACGTGCAGCTTCAGCACCTGTTGCTACGCTATTGTATAAATCAGTGAATACTGGTAAAGTTGCATCACGGAATTTTTTCCACCAATCCAAAGCACCTCTTTGTGCAGTTGTTGAACAGTTTGCATACATCCAGTCCATACCGTTTTCAGCAACTAATGGCATTAATGATTGTGTTAATTCCTCTACTGTTTCATTGAATGATTCTGAAGGAGAGTGTCCGTTTGAACGTAACACTTGGTATTGTGCTGCAAAGATACCTTGGATAGCACCCATTAAAGTTCCACGCTCACCAGTTAAGTCAGAGTAAACTTCTTTTTTGAAATCTGTTTCAAACAAGTAACCAGAACCCACTGCTATACCTAATGCAATTACTCTATCATGTGCTTTTCCTGTTGCGTCTTGGAAAATAGCGAAGCTACTGTTTAATCCACGACCTTGTAAAAACATTCTTCTTAATGAAGTACCAGAACCTTTTGGTGCAACTAAAATTACATCCACATCAGCTGGAGGTACAATACCTGTTTGCTCTTTGTAAGTGATACCAAATCCATGAGAGAAATACAATGCTTTACCTGGAGTTAAATGTTTTTTAACAGTAGGCCACATTGCGATTTGTGCTGCGTCACTCAATAAATAACATATAATTGTTCCTTTTTCTAATGCTTCTTCTATTTCAAATAAGGTTTCACCTGGAACAAATCCATCAGCTACTGCCTTATCCCAAGATTTTGAATTTTTTCTTTGACCTACAATTACATTAATGCCATTTTCTTTTTGGTTTAATGCTTGACCAGGACCTTGAACACCGTAACCAATTACTGCTACTGTTTCATTTTTTAATACTTCCTGTGCTTTTGCTAATGGAAACTCTTCACGAGTTACTACATTTTCTTCGGTACCTCCGAAATTTAACTTTGCCATTTGATTTGAGTTTAATTAAGATTTAAAATTTTAGTTATTGTTGTTATTTTTATGATTTTATTTTTACATCGTAAACACTGCTTCGCGTTTTCCTAAGTATTCGTTTTCAATTACTTCCTCACCCGGCTCACGTTTTTCAAAGTCTTTTAATTTTTCGTGGAATCCCGCACTCTCCTTAATGATGGCCACTCTTGCACTTCGTACAAATTCAACCAATCCATAAGGTTCTAATGCCTTCATTAATTTATTGGTCTCCTCTCTATGTCCAGTAGTTTCAAATACAATAAAGTCTTTTCTGATTGCTACGGCTCTTGCACCAAACTCTCTTAATAATCTTTCTACTTTAACTTTTTCAGTAATTTCTTCACTTAACACTTTATACAATGCCAACTCCTGCCATACAATTTCATCGTTGGTATTAAAGTAGGCCTTTAAAACTTCTACTTGCTTTTCAATTTGACGAACCACTTTTAAAACTACATCGCGCGATTCTTCCACCACAATGGTAAAACGATGTATACCCGGCACTTCAGATGGAGATGTGTTCAAGCTCTCGACATTAATTTTTCTTCTTGAAAAAATAATGGCAATACGATTTAACAAACCCACTTGGTTTTCGGTATACACAGTAATTGTGTATTCTTGTTTGTCAGTATTGTTATTCATAATATTTTTTTTACTTAAGTCTTATTTCAGATACACTACAACCCTGTGGCACCATTGGGAATACATTATTTTCCTTACCTACCATAACTTCCAGCAAGTAAGACCCCTTATGCTCCAACATGGTTTTCACTGCACTTACTAAATCTTTTCGATGTTCTACTTTTGCGCCGTCTATGCCGTAAGATTTTGCAAGCATTACATAATTAGGACTCGCTATGTCTACAAATGAATAGCGCTTATCATTAAACATATCCTGCCACTGACGCACCATACCTAAAAACTGATTATTTAAAATCATGATTTTTACATCGATGCCTGTTTGCATAATAGTTCCTAATTCTTGCAAAGTCATTTGGAATCCACCATCGCCAATTACTGCAATCACTGTTCGTTCTTGTGCACCAAATTTTGCGCCTATCGCTGCGGGTAACCCAAAGCCCATTGTACCCAAACCTCCCGAAGTGATATTGCTTCTTGATTCATTAAACTTTGCGTACCTACAAGTGACCATTTGATGTTGTCCTACATCGGTTACCATAATCGCATTGCCTTCGGTAATTTCGTTCACATTGCGAATTACCTCAGCCATGGTCATGTCCTCGGTGCTTGGATACATTTCGGGGTGAATACACTGTTCATTTTCTTGTTTTGTATATTCAGCAAAAACTGCCAACCACTCACTACGCTCTTTTTGTTCTATCCCTAATGTAAGTAATGGAAGTGTTTCTTTACAATCACCCCAAACGCCAACATCTGCTTTTACATTTTTGTCTATTTCAGAAGGATCAATATCCAAATGAATAATTTTTGCTTGCTTTGCGTATTTATCTAATCGGCCTGTTACGCGGTCGTCAAATCGCATACCCACTGCAATTAACACATCGCACTCGTTGGTTAAAACATTCGGACCATAATTGCCATGCATTCCAAGCATACCCACGTTTTGCGGATGATCTGTTGGTAAAGCACTTAATCCTAAAATAGTCCATGCTGCTGGCATGCCCGACTTTTCAATAAACTTTTTAAATTCTTTTTCTGCCTTTCCTAAAATCACTCCTTGACCAAAAATGACTAAAGGCTTTTTTGCATTGTTGATTAATGCAACCGCTTCGTCAATATAATTTTTTCGAATTACTGGTTTTGGGCGATATGATCTTATATGATTACAAGGCGTATATCCTTGATAATTGAATTGTTGTAATTGTGCATTTTTTGAAATATCAATTAACACAGGCCCCGGTCTTCCACTTCTTGCTAAATAAAATGCTTTTGCTAATACCGATGGAATTTCTTCGGCGTCTGTAATTTGATAATTCCATTTTGTTACCGGCATGGTAATATTAATGACATCCGTTTCCTGAAATGCATCAGTTCCTAATAAATGCGCAAACACTTGCCCTGTTATACAAACAAGTGGAGTACTATCTATCATTGCATCGGCAAGTCCTGTTACTAAATTAGTTGCACCCGGGCCACTTGTTGCAAATACGACGCCTACTTTTCCTGAGCTGCGCGCAAATCCTTGTCCAGCATGAATTCCACCCTGCTCGTGACGAACTAAAATATGATTTAATTTTTCTTTATAATCATACAAAGCATCATAGATAGGCATGATGGCTCCACCTGGATATCCAAATATGGTGTCCACTCCTTCGGCAATACATGCTTCCAATACTGCTTGTGATCCGGTTAATTGTTTTTGTTCCATAGTTTCATTCTTTTACTTTTCAGTAATGAACGCCTAGTCGGCATCGGTTACACATCCTTCACTTGCATCCTTTACCAACTTTGCATATTTATACAACACCCCATTGGTTACTTTTAATTTTGGCGTTGGTTGTGCTGCTCTTCGTTTTGCGATAGTTGCTTCATCTACTTTTAAAGTCATTGTTCTTTTTGGCACATTCAATTCAATGATGTCTCCATCTTCAACCACACCAATCAAACCTCCTTTGTAGGCTTCTGGTGTAATATGTCCAATGACAAATCCATGTGTACCACCACTGAATCTTCCGTCTGTGATAAGTGCAACTGATTTTCCTAAACCCGCACCAATAATTGCCGATGTTGGTTTTAACATTTCGGGCATACCTGGTGCACCCACTGGTCCTACATTTTTAATAACCACTACATCACCTGGTTGTATCTTTTTTGAATTAATGCCTTCAATTAATGCATGTTCACCATCAAACACTCTAGCTGGTCCTTCGAACATATCTCCTTCCTTTCCAGAAATTTTTGCAACACTTCCGCCTGTTGCTAAATTGCCGTACATAATTTGTAGATGTCCCGTTGCTTTGATTGGATTTTCTTTTGGAAGAATAATTTTTTGTGCATCAAAATCTAAATCAGGTGCACTCGCTAAATTTTCTGCAATTTTTTTGCCTGTTACAGTTAAACAATCTCCATGTAACCAACCTTGTGCCAACATATATTTCATCACTGCTGGTACTCCACCATATTGATGCAAGTCCTGCATTAAATATTTTCCAGATGGTTTAAAATCAGCCAATACTGGAATTTTATCGCTGATTGTTTGAAAGTCGTCTTGCGTAAATTCAACACCTACCGCTTTTGCCATGGCAATCATATGCAATACTGCATTGGTGCTTCCGCCCAATACCATTATCACTGCAACTGCATTTTCAAATGCTTTGCGTGTCATGATATCTTTTGGCTTAATATCTCGCTCTAATAATAATCTTATTGCTGCACCAGCATCCTTACACTCTTGTTGTTTTTCTTCACTCAATGCAGGATTGCTTGATGAATACGGTAAGCTCATACCTAATGCCTCAATAGCTGATGCCATAGTATTTGCAGTATACATACCACCACAAGCACCCGCACCAGGACAAGCATGTTGCACAATGCCTTTAAAATCAGCTTCGTCTAATTGACCTGCCATTTTTTGTCCCAATGCCTCAAATGCAGAAACAATATTTAAGTCCTGTCCTTTATAATGTCCTGGCGCAATTGTTCCACCATATAACATTAAGGAAGGACGATTTAAACGACCCATTGCAATTAAAGAACCTGGCATATTTTTATCACAACCAGGTACTGTAATTAATCCATCATAATATTGTGCACCACAAACTGTTTCAATACTGTCTGCAATTACATCACGGCTTACTAATGAATAACGCATACCATCGGTACCATTACTCATACCATCACTCACTCCAATTGTGTGAAAGGTTAATCCCACTAAATCATTTGCACAAACACTCTTTTTTACATCTGCAGCTAATGCATTCAAATGCATGTTACAAGTGTTACCATCATAACCCATACTCACAATACCCACCTGCGCTTTATGTAAATCGGCATCGGTTAAACCAATACCATAAAACATTGCCTGCGCAGCGGGCTGCGTAGGATCTAATGTGATGGTTTTTGAATATTTATTTAATTCCATAATATTTTTTATTAAATGATAGTTGATTTATGTAAACGCTCATGAATTGGATGCGTTTCCCCTTTTGCATGTCTTTCGATATATTCAGAAATCAAATCACCTATAGCAGTAGTGGTGTAGCTGTTCATTGGATCAATATCCTTTGTAACAAAACCACTATTTAAACACCATGATGTAGCTTCTCTTACAATAGCAGCCTCCTGCGTTAATCCAAAATGTTCTAATAACATTGCTGATGATAAAATAGATCCTAATGGATTGGCGATGTCTTTTCCTTTTGCTTGAGGATAAGAACCATGGATGGGTTCAAATAATGCAACTGTGTTTCCAACAGATGCAGATGGTAATAATCCCAAAGAACCCGCCAACACCGATGCTTCATCACTTATAATATCTCCAAACAAATTTTCCGTTAATACCACATCAAATTGTGCTGGATTTAAAATGATTTGCATTGCTGCATTGTCCACAAATAAATAATCAACAGTTACGTCACTATATTCTTTTGCAAGTGCTTGTACTACTTTTCTCCAAAGTCTTGAAGTTTCTAATACATTTGCTTTATCAACTAGTGTTAATTTTTTTCTTCTGATTTGTGCATGCTTAAATGCCAAATGTGCAATGCGTTCAATTTCGGCAACGGAGTAAGAACAATCATCTGTTGCAATAGTTCCGTCTTCACTTAAACTTTTTGCACCAAAATAAATACCTCCGGTTAACTCTCTATAAATTACAAAATCAACATTTTCTAACAACTTTGGTTTTAAAGGTGTTAAGTGTTGCAATGCAGCATAGGTAGTTACTGGGCGAATATTTGCAAACAATTGTAATTCCTTTCTTAGTTTTAACAAGCCTTGCTCGGGTCTTACTTTTGCTGTAGGATCGTTATCATATTTTGGATCACCAATAGCACCAAATAAAATGGCATCACTGTTTAAACAAATTTTGATAGTCTCGTCTGGCAATGGATTGCCTGTTTCATCTATTGCACATGCACCCATTAATGCATTTTCGTAACTAAACTCATGATTGTAATATTTTGCAATCGTGTTTAATACTTTTATAGATTGTTGTGTTACTTCAGGTCCTATTCCATCACCCAATATAACTGCTATTTTCTTTTGCATAATTTGTTTTTATTGCGTCTATTGATTCGCTTTTTCGTAAGCTTCAATTTCTGGTTTCATGTTTAATAAATAATCAATATCGTCGTAGCCATTTAACATACAAGTCTTTTTATAAGAATTGATCTCAAATTTTTCTTGTGCACCTGTTGCATCAATCGTAATTGTTTGTGCTGCTAAGTCAACAGATAAAGTATCATCAGCGCCTTGTGCAAATATTTGTTGCAAAAAAGCGTCAGATACTGTTACCGGTAATACTCCATTATTTAAAGCATTGTTTTTAAAGATGTCCGCAAAAAAGCTAGACACTACTACTTTAAAACCATAGTCTTGAATACTCCATGCAGCATGCTCGCGTGAAGATCCACATCCAAAGTTTTTAGCTGCAACTAAAATTTCACCGTTGTATTGTTTTTGATTCAATACGAAATCTGCTTTTGGTTTTGTTTCATCATCATTTTCGTATCTCCAATCTCTAAATAAATTTTTACCAAAACCATCTTTTGTTGTCGCCTTTAAAAAACGCGCTGGTATAATTTGATCCGTGTCTACATTTTCGATTCGTAGCGGAATAAACTTACTTGTGATTTTTTGTAATGATTGCATAATAATATATTTATAAAATATCTCTGATGTCCGTAATTTTTCCAGTTAACAATGCAGCTGCAGCTGTTAAAGGACTTGCTAATAATGTTCTTGCACCGGCACCTTGACGTCCCTCAAAGTTTCTGTTACTTGTACTAATGCAATATTCACCTGCAGGAATTTTATCTTCATTCATTCCTAAACAAGCACTACATCCCGCTTGTCTAATTTCAACGCCCGCATCAGCAAATATTTTATCCAAGCCTTCTGCTTTAATTTGTTTTGCTACTTCCTGTGAACCTGGTACAATTAAAGTTTTAATATTAGGATCTTTTTGCTTTCCTTTTATAATACTTGCAACCAATCTAAAATCTTCAATTCTTGAATTGGTACATGAACCAATAAAAACATTTTGAACTGGCATGCCTAATAAACTTTGACCAGCAGTTAAGCCCATGTACTTTAACGCTTTCTCGTAATTTTGTTTTTCAGTAGCATCGTTAAAACTTTCAATAGTTGGGAGTATTCCTCTTACTGACAATCCCATACCCGGATTGGTTCCGTAAGTAATCATTGGATCAATGTCTTCGGCTTTAATGTTTATTTCAACATCAAACTTGGCATCCGCGTCAGTATATAATTGTGACCACGCTGCTACTTTTTTATCCCAGTCGGTACCTTGTGGCGCGAACAATCGACCTTTCATATAATCGAATGTAGTTTGATCGGGCGCGATCATTCCTCCTCGTGCACCCATTTCAATACTCATATTACAAATGGTCATTCTTGCTTCCATACTTAATGCACGAATCGCTGATCCTGCATATTCTACAAAGTATCCAGTTGCACCACTTGCAGAAATTTGAGCAATGATGTATAAAATAATATCTTTTGAAACGACGCCATTTTTTAATGCTCCATCAATATTAATGCGCATTACTTTTGGCTTAGTTTGCATAATACATTGTGATGCAAACACCATTTCAACTTCACTCGTTCCAATTCCAAATGCAATGCTACCAAATGCACCATGTGTTGAAGTGTGACTATCACCACATACAATGGTCATACCTGGTTGGGTGATGCCTAATTCTGGTCCAATCACATGCACAATTCCTTGATACTTGTGACCTAAACCGTATAATTCAACGCCATGCTTTTTACAATTATCAATTAAGGTATCTACCTGAAATTTTGATAACGCATCTTTAATTGGTAATTCCTGATGCATAGTGGGCACATTATGATCCGCAGTGGCTACAATTTGTTTTGGTCTAAATAATTGTGCGCCTCTTTTTTCAATTCCACTAAAAGCTTGTGGGCTGGTTACTTCATGAATAAAGTGCTTGTCGATATATACCACCGATGGTCCGTCTTCAATTTGCTTTACGACATGCTTGTCCCAAATTTTTTCAAATAATGTTTTTCCCATTGTTCGATAATTGTACGTTTGTCTTACTAATTATTTTTTAAACGCTGTTGCCATTTCTTGCAAATCAGCTTCTAATACTTCTTTCTTTTTATCTGCTATCTCTACAAATATTGGATACAACTCATCAATTTCATTTCTTGTAAACTGATAACCCAATTTATGTAAACGATGCGCTAATGCACTACGACCACTGCGCGCTGTTAAAACTATTTTACTTTCATCAGCACCCACTTCGGCAGGATTAATGATTTCATATGTTTGCGCTTCCTTTAAAAAACCATCCTGATGAATTCCTGATGAATGTGAAAATGCATTTGCTCCAACAATAGCTTTATTAGGTTGTACCATCATACGCATGGTCTCTGAAACCTCACGGCTGATTGTGTTTAACAACTTTGGATTAATGTCTGTATAAAATCCTAAATCTTTATGTTGATTTAAAATCATTACTACTTCCTCTAATGCTGTATTTCCTGCACGTTCCCCTAAACCATTTATTGTACACTCAATTTGTCTTGCACCTCCAATTACACCTGCTATTGAATTTGCAGTTGCCAATCCTAAATCATTATGACAGTGACATGATAAAACTGCCTTATCAATATTGGGAACATTGTTATATAAGTAAGCCATTTTTTCTTGATACTGTTGAGGCAAACAATAGCCCGTAGTATCTGGAATATTTAAAGTGGTTGCACCCGCTTTAACAACGGCTTCAATAACACGCGCTAAATATTCATTGTCGGTACGCCCCGCGTCCTCTGCATAAAATTCAACATCATCCGTAAAGTTTCGGGCAATGGTTACTGCTTTAATAGCGCGTTCAATAATTTCTTCTCTCGTACTATTGAACTTATGTTTTATGTGCAAATCCGATGTGCCAATTCCCGTATGAATTCTAAAACGCTTTGCTGGTTTTAACGCAGCTGCGGCTACTTCAATATCGTTTTGCACAGCACGTGTTAATCCACAAACCACTGTGTTTTTTAATGTCTTGGCAATTTGATTTACCGATTCAAAATCACCGGGGCTTGAAACAGGAAATCCTGCTTCCAAAATATCCACACCAAGTGCTTCTAATTTTACAGCTAATTCCAATTTTTCTTTGGTATTTAACTTACAACCCGGCACTTGTTCTCCGTCTCTTAATGTGGTATCAAAAATGAATACTTTTTGGCTCATATTATTGATTTACAATCGTTTATAGATGACAAACGGGCTTTTGGCCCGTTTATTGTATAAAAATACCCTATATTAACAAGTAATTCACATCATTTTTATGCCTATTTTACATTGTATAAAGCCAATAGTTTTTGATTAATTAATTGATTTTCAATAACTTGAATTAAAATCAGCTACGATGCCCAACCTAAGCACCGACGCACTATTTATTTTAGTGAAATCCCTGGAAAAGGGGGAAAAGCGCAATTTTAAATTGTATGTTGCCCGCAATTCTGCGTCTGCTGATTTGAAAATTGTGCAGCTTTTCGATGCCCTGGACAAAATGAAGGACTACGATGAGGATGAATTGCTTCGTAAAAACGAGTCCATTCAAAAACAACAGCTGTCCAATTTAAAGGCTCACTTATATGATCAAATTTTATCAAGTTTAAGGATTGTGAAGCAGGCTGAAAATATTGATTTACAAATTCACGAACAATTAGACCATGCTAAAATTTTGTACAACAAGGGGTTGTATTTGCAAAGTCTTCGCATTTTAGACAAGATAAAAACCTTAACCAAACAAAACAATCAAGTTACTTTTTTATTACAAGTTTTGTTTTTGGAAAAGAAAATTGAATCATTGCACATTACACGAAGTATGCAAGATCGTGCTAAGCAATTGAGTGATGAAATAGATGAAGCAAATGAGCGTTTGGAATTAATTGCAAAAACATCCAACCTAAGTTTACAATTATACAGTTGGTATATACAACATGGTCACGCACGAAATGAAGAAGATAGAAAAACTTTAGATGCATTCATTCAAGATCCCATCATTGAGCGTGTTAAATCGGTAAAGGGATTTTATGAAAGACTATATCGATACCAATGTTATTGTTGGTATGGATTCATTACACAAGATTTTTTAATGCACTATCGATATGCTCAAAAATGGGTTGACCTTTTTGAGAAAGATGAAAACATGCAATTAATTGAATCTGCACAATATATCAAAGGCTTACATAATTTAATAAGTGCTCATTTCGATTTAAAAAATATTGATAAATTTAAAGAGACCATTTGTATCTTAGAAAATTTTAGTGAATCACAAATTGTACTTAATAATAAAAACAATTTAATTCAGTCTTTCATTTATTTATACATTGCCAAAATTAATCAACACTTCCTAGAAGGTACATTCAGTGAGGGTTTGGCGATGATACCAACGATGGAGGAAAAATTAAAAGACATTGAACTATATATTGATAGCCATCGCGTTTTAGTTTTCTATTATAAAATAGCGTGTTTATTTTTTGGCGCCGGTGACGCCGAAAAAACAATTGATTATTTAAATAGAATTATCAACTGGAAAGTAAACCTACGTGATGATTTACAATGTTATGCAAGATTGCTACATTTAATTGCGCACTATGAATTAGGTAATACCGAAGTAGTGGCTTATTTATCTAAATCGGTTTATCGCTTTATGGCAAAGATGAAAAACCTAGGAGCCGTTGAAGTGGTGTTGTTTAATTTTTTAAGAACTGCTATACAATCCGGTAACGAAGCATCATTTGAAAACTTGTTGCAAAAGTTAGAGCCGCTTGAAAAAAATAAATTAGAGAGCAGGGCCTTTATGTATTTAGATATTATTTCTTGGCTAGAAAGTAAAATTCAAAACAAGGAGGTGCAAACTATTATCAAAGAAAAATTTGTACTACACAATAGCTAATCTACTAAAAAATATTTTTTAGGATTGATACATTGCTTCCACTTCTTTTTCAAAATTAGCTAGTACCACTTTTCTTTTTACACTCAATTTAGGTGTCATTTCTCCTTTGTCAATAGTAAACTCTCTTGACAATAAAGTAAACTTCTTTACCTGTTCAACTTGATTAAACAATTGATTGTATTCTTCCACAATATCCTCTATCATGGCAATGACAAGTGTATTTTTAATGATTGCTTCATTGCTAGTATATTCAATGCCATGTTGCTTTGCCCAATCTTTTAACTTGGAGAAGCCTGGTACGATAAGGGCACTTACAAATTTTCGATTGTCGCCAATTAATAAAATTTGCTCAATGAAAGGACTTTCTTTCATTTTGTTCTCAATAGGTTGAGGAGCTACATATTTACCACCACTGGTTTTAAATAGTTCCTTTTTTCGATCCGTAATTTTTAAATAGCGGCCGTCAATTACTTCTCCAATATCACCTGTATGCAACCATCCATCAATTACCGTTTCGGCAGTTAAGTCGGGGCGTTTATAATAACCCAACATTACACTTGGACCTGCAACACAAATTTCACCATCTGGCTCTAATTTAAATTGAACTCCTTTTATTACTTCTCCAACCGTACCATATTTGGTACCCCCTTGGGTTCTTAAATTGATACTAATAATTGGGCTATTTTCGGTTGGACCATACCCTTCGTAAACAGGTATTTGAGCTGCATTAAAAATGCGCAATAATTTTACTTGACAAGCAGCACCGCCAGTTACAATAAATTTAACATTGCCTCCTAGCGCTTCACGCCATTTGCCAAATATTAATTTATTCGCCAATTTTAATTTTTGTTGATACCACCAAGACCCTGGAACTAAATTATCATATTGTTGCGCTAACTCCACTGACCAAAAAAATAATTTTCTTTTAATACCTGTCAACTCCTCCCCCTTCAACATTATTTTTTCAAATACTTTCTCCAATAATCTTGGCACCGTTGAGAATCCATCAGGTTTTATTTCGCGTAAGTTATCGGCAATGGTATCCATGCTTTCAGCATAATAAATACCCATACCACTATACATATAAATATAAGAAACCACTTTTTCAAAAATGTGATTCAGTGGTAAAAAGCTTAATACTTTTAATGTTGGCGCGTCAGGAAAAGGAAAACTCTCTCTTCCCATTGTTAAATTAAAATAAATATTTCGGTGCGTTAACATTACACCCTTTGGTGTGCCTGTTGTGCCTGAAGTATAAATAAAGGTAGCTACCTGATCAACAGGTATCGTTTTTTTAATTGCTTCAACTTGTTGTAAAGTTGCAGCATCACTGTTTAATAAATCGGTCCAATGTTTTGCACCTTCAATTTTATCAAATGTGTACACCTCTTTTAAACAGGACACTTGATCCTTTATAGACATTACTTTGTTATACAAGTCTTGATTACTTGCAAACATATATTGAACCGATGCATCATTTAAAATAAAAGCCAACTCCAATGGATTGGTTGTTGGATATACTGGCACCCAAATAATGCCTAGTTGTTGCGCAGCCATGTCTGCAATTAACCATTCAGGTCGATTACTACTGATTACTGCAATTTTATCACTGCCTTCCGGTGTAAAATTATTAGCTGATAAACCTAAGCTATGTAGGCCTGCACTTAATTCATTTACATTTTGGGCTATTTCCTGTGTGGAATATTTCCTCCAGCTACCATTTTCTTTAGCAGATAACATATCCGCTTTCGGAAAATGTTGTAATTGATGTTCAATACAATCAAAGAGTCGTTTACATTCCATGGTCAAGCAAAATTGTGTAACAAAGTACAAATAAAGCTGCAGAAAAAAAAGAAACTAGTATATTAAATGTGTAAGTAATCCGTCTCTTAACTTTGGTTCAAACCAAGTGCTTTTTGGAGGCATCACTTCACCTGCATCTGCTATATTAAATAATTGATCAATCGTTACTGGGTATAAGCTAATCGCTAATTGCATTTCACCACTATCCACTCTTTTCTCCAATTCACCAAGTCCTCTAATTCCACCTACAAAATCAATGCGCTTATCCGTTCTTTGATCTACAATTCCCAATAATTTTGATAATATATTATTAGATAAAATAGTGACATCTAACACACCAATTGGATCATTGTCATTATAAGTTCCAGGCTTTGCAGTTAAAGTAAACCATTTGCCCGCCAAATACATACCAAAATGATGTAACTGTGTAGGTTTACACACTCCATCATGTTCAGCCACTTCAAATTCATTTTGCAAGGCTGCTAAAAAAGCTTCTGCGCTATGACCATTCAAATCTTTTACTACACGGTTATAGTCCATGATATGTAATTGATTGGAAGGGAATAAAGTAGTTAGGAAGTAATCCGCGGCTGGTGTTGCAGTTTCGCCTAATGCCAATTTCACTTTTGCAGCCGATGCAGCACGATGATGACCATCGGCTATGTAAGTGCATGGAACTTCATTTTCAAATAAATCAGTGATTTGCTGAATTACAGCCGAATCGCTTACTGCCCAAACAGTGTGTTGAATTCCATCTTCGGTTGTAAAATCATATACAGGATTTTTTGTAGCCTTATGCTTATCAATGATGGCATCTATGTTAGCCTGATTGCGATAAGCTAAAAATACGTTACCTGTTTGTGCTCCAGTTGTTTTAATATGATTGATTCTGTCTTGCTCCTTTTCGGGGCGAGTGAATTCGTGCTTTTTAATAATGTCATTATTATAGTCATCAATGCTACTTACACATACTAATCCGGTTTGTGCACGTCCATCCATAATTAATTGATAAATATAATAGCAAGGTTTTGATTCCTTAAACAAAACGTCTCTTTGTACAAATGCATTTAAATTTTCTAATGCTAAATCATAAACTTGTTGACTATGAATATCAGTTGCTTCGGGTAAATCAATTTCACTTTTTGTAATATGTAAAAAAGAATATGCATTGCCAACAGCTTCTGTTTTTGCTTCTACACTATTCAATACATCGTATGGTTTACTTGCGACTTGCTTTGCCAATTGTGGCTGTGGTCGAAGTGCTTCAAAGGGTCTAATTTTTGCCATGGGCGCAAATATCGTTCTAATTTATGAGAAATAGATTTTTTGTTGAACCTCTTTATATAAAAATAATTAAGAAAAATTATTCATTAAATCACAAAATACTTGCACACTAGATAACGGCATCGCATTATACATACTTACTCTTATTCCGCCGACAGTTCGATAACCTTTTACTCCAATCATTCCTGCTTTTTTACAAATATCTAAAAATGCAGCTTCTTTTGTATTATCATTTAAAAAGAAAACAGCATTCATAATGCTACGATCTTCATTCGCAATTGGACAATTAAATAATGGATGCGCATCAATAGTGTCGTATAATAATTTTGCCTTAGCATGATTACGTTTTTCCATTTCAACCAAACCACCTTCGCGCTCAATCCATCTTAAAGTTAATAGACTAACATAAATTGAAAATACAGGTGGCGTATTTAATAAAGAGCCCGCTTCGATATGTTTTTGATAATCTAATATGGCAGGAATTTTACGATTCACTTTTCCTAATAATGATTTTTTTAAAACCACCATGGTTACACCTGCTGCTCCCATATTTTTTTGTGCACCCGCATATATTAAATCAAATTTTTTAAAATTTGTTGGGCGACAAAATATATCCGAACTCATATCCCCAATTAAAGGCACATTTACCTGTGGGTATTGATGCCATTGAGTTCCCTCCACAGTGTTATTGGTTGTGATATGCAAATAGGAAGTGCCTTCGGGCAATATTAATTCCTTATTTAAGTAGGTATGTTTTTTATCAGAACTATCGGATACAACTGCAACTGGCCCAAATAATTTTGCTTCTTTAACTGCTTTATTTCCCCAAACACCATTGTCACAAATTGCTGCCAAACCATTTTCATCTAACAAATTCATAGGCACTTGCATAAACTGCATAGTTGCACCGCCTTGTAAAAAAAGTACTTCATATTCATCCCCAATATCCATCAATCTTTTTACAATTTGTTTTGCTTCTTCAATCACTTCAACAAAATGTGAAGTACGATGTCCAATTTCTAAAATGGATAATCCTGTATTATTAAAATTATGTATTGCGGCCGCTGCTTGATCCAAAACCTCCTTTGGTAAAATAGCGGGTCCCGAATTAAAATTGTGTAATTGCATTCTGTTTAATTATTTTCATCCATTGTTGTTACTCCACCAGATACAACATATTTCATTGCTTCGGCTGCAGTAATTCCCTTTGGTAATTTTTTAACTTTTGTGGATGGAACGATATATGTAATTCCTGAAATAGCATAAGAGTGTGGAACATAAACTGTTACATATTCTGTCATACCAAAATGTGCTGTTGATTGTTGTGTTATAAAACCAACTCTCCACACATCAGGTGAATCCACATTTACTAAAACAGGTTCATCAAATTTTTTCTTATTGCCCGCGAAAGCTTCTAAAAAATCTTTCACCGAAGAATAAATGATTTTTATTCCAGGAGTTTTTTCAAGTAATTTATCAAATATGGCTACAAATCTTTCTACAATAAATAAGGAAGATAACCAACCCACAATCAATACTAAAGCGATTGCTACCACAAAACCCAATCCTGTAACTTTAGGGATTTGACCATTTACAGCAGCAAATTTTATAGGGAAAAGCGCATTTAATACATTAGGCAAAAAATTATCTACCCAGTTAAATAAGCTCACAACTACCCAAATAGTAACTCCAATGGGTGCCAAAACAACCACCCCTTGAAAAAACAATTGGGCTAAGCTTGATAATATCCGCTGACGGGTAAAAAGTGGTCTCTTAAAGGGCATGAAGGGGTATTTATAGGTCAAATTTCCACCTTTTTTACCATTCAACATAAATTATTAAATAAAAGCAATGGAAACTTTGAAAACGAAAATAGTTTCCATAGTTTTGCGGCTCAAATTGAAGTTATGGAAAATAGGATATTATTAAAAGCTAGGGAATTAATGGTCCTAAATGGGGTGCGCTATGTAACCATGGACGACCTTGCCAACCAGTTAGGCATTAGCAAAAAAACCATTTACCAATTTTATAAGGACAAGGAAGCACTGGTACTTGCCGTTGTTGAACTTGAGCTGGAGGAACAAAAATTAATGTGTCAAAGATCACAAGCAACCGCTGACAATGCGCTTCATGAAATGTTTATGGTACTGGAAGACATTCAAGAAATGTTCAAAAAAATGAATCCTTTAACGGTGATGGAAATTCACAAGTATTTTCCGGAAGCCTTTAAAAAAATTCAAGAGCATAAAAATAACTTCATGCATAATGTGGTTAAGACGAATTTATTAAAAGGAATTGAGCAAGGCGTTTACCGAAATGATATTGATCCTGAAATTTTAACTATCTACAGAATTGAAACTAGCTTAATCACGTTTAACACTCAATTTTTTCCTTTAAGCAAATTTGATTTAGGGAAGGTTAATGTTCAAATTATGGAACACTATATATATGGGATCGTTTCAGGGGAGGGATTAAGACTGCTAATGCAATACAAAGATTTAAAAAATAATGCAGATGTTATAGCACATGAACAAATTCAAATAAATTAAAATAAACAAGCAATAAATAAACAAAATGAAAAAAGTAATTTTTTTACTCCTAGTGATTGGCTTTGCGAACTTGGCAAAAGCTCAAGATGCTAGCAAATCCATTAATGCATTCTCCTTAGATCAATGTGTGGAGTATGCGCATAAAAATAATGTGCAAGTTAAAAATGCATTATTAGCAATTGAATCTCAAAATCAAGTAAATAGAGAAATTGCTGGTGCCGCATTGCCTACCATTTCAACTAGCTTAAGTGGTACAGACTATACAAAAATACCTACCTCTTTATTACCTGGTCAAATATTTGGTGGAGCTCCTGGAACCTTTATACCTGTTCAGTTTGGAACCAAATTCAATGCAAATTATGGTGCATCAATTCAACAACTATTATTTGATGGGCAAGTATTTATTGCATTACAAGCAAGAGCAACATCAATGGAAATGCAAAGAAAAAATGCAGCGCTTACCGAAGAAGCCATTAAAGCAAATATTTATAAAATATATTATCAGCTTTCGGCTAGTAAAACACAATTAAATATTTTAGATGCCAATATCAATAGGATTAAATCTTTAGCACACGATGCTGAAATAATGTATAAAAATGGATTTGCCGAAAAACTAGATGTTGATAAATTAAGCGTTCAATTAAACAATTTAGAAACTGAAAAATTAAAAGCAAACAACAGCGTAGCTATTGGCTACATGGGTTTAAAATTATTAATGGGAATGCCTGTTAAAGATAGCTTAGCGCTTACAGATGTAATAAACGAGAGCAGTTTAAACAACGATGTTTTGACTGAATCAAATTTTCAATATAATGTGCGTAAGGATTTTCAATATTTAGGAACAGTGAAAAAATTAAACGAATATAATATTAAGCGTTACCAATTAAGCAATCTTCCTACCATTGCAATGGCAGGATCTTATTCAAAAAATGCACAAAGAAGTGAGTTTGATTTTTTCAAAGGAGGCAACTGGTTTACTACTTCATTAATTAGTTTAAATGTGAGTTTACCAATATTTAATGGCTTTGCAACGGATGCAAGAATTAAGCGTACTAAGATTGAATTAAAGCAAACTGAAAATCAAATTGAAGCATTAAAAAATAACATTGATAATGAAATTAATCAAGCTAAATTAAACTATATGTCATCGGTTGCCACTGTGCAATTTCAAAAGAAAAACATGGAACTAGCCGAAACTGTTTACACGCAAACTAAAAAGAAATTTGAAGCAGGTACAGGCTCCAACACCGAAATTTCTGCAGCACAAGCCGACTTAGTAAGTGCTCAAAATAATTATATGAATGCTCTTTACACGGCACTTATTGCTAAAGTAGATTTATTAAAAGCAACCGGAAAATTATAAGAAGAAGGCGCGAATGCGCCTGATGTAAAAGAAAACTAAATGCGCCTGATGTAAAAGAAATCTTTACTTTTTGATTAAAACAGAAAAAATAACACAAATAATAAAATATATACAAATGAAACATAGTTTAAAATTATTTACAATTAGCCTAATAATGATCGCAGTAGCCTGCGGAAGTGGCAACAATACTATTGATGCAAAAAAGAAATCATTGGCTGATTTAAAAAAGCAAGCATTAGATATTAATGCTAAAATTGCTTCTCTTGAAAAAGAAATTGGTGGAGCCGATAATGTAAAATCAGTTTTAGTAACAGTTACTCCAATCGTGAATCAAGAGTTTACACACTTTATTGAATTACAAGGAAAAATAGAGTCTGAAAGTGTTTCTTATGTAACACCTCGTGCCGGTGGTGGTCAAGTGAAACAATTATTTATTAAAAGAGGCGACTTGGTTAAGAAAGGTCAATTATTATTACAATTAGACAATAGCTTAATTAAACAAAGCGCTGCTGCTGCTGCACAAAATATTGAAACTATTAAAGCACAAGCGGCATTAGCTAAAGCAGTTTATGAAAAACAAAAGAATTTATGGGAGCAAAATATTGGAAGTGAAATTCAATTGATGACCGCAAAAACAAATGCGGATGCTAGTGCAAGTCAATTAAAAGCTGCTACCGAACAATTAGGCATGGCTAAAGATCAATTAGCCTTTACAAGTATTTATAGTGATGTAGATGGGGTTGCGGAAGAAGTAAATGTTAAAGTTGGTGAATTTTTTCAAGGACCTGGACAAATCAAAATTGTCAATACTACTCATTTAAAAATTACTGCACAGGTTCCTGAAAACTATGCAGGAAAAGTAAAAGTAGGTACTGATGTAAATTTATTTTTCCCTGATGCTCAAAAAAACTTAGCTGCTAAAGTAAATGTTTTAGGCAATGTTATTGATCCTTTAAGCAGAAGCTTTTTTATTGAAACTAAATTACCAATCGATAATAGCTTTAGACCTAATCAATTGGCTCAAGTAAAAATAAAAGATTACTCAAAGCCTAACGCAATTAGTGTGCCAGTGAATTTGCTACAAAATGATGAAAAAAATAAATTCATTTATGTAGCTGTAAGTGAAAATGGAAAATTAGTAGCTCGTAAAAAAATAATCACTGTAGGCGAATTTTATGGTAACAATATCGAAGTATTATCTGGATTAGTTACAGGTGATTCAATAATTACAGAAGGTTACCAATCTTTATATGATGGTCAATCTATCACAACTGCTCAAAAATAATTTTCATAAACATTAATACAATCTGTCCACATGTCGACAATTCATAAAATAAAAGAGAAGTTTAAGGAATTTAAACCCACCTCATGGAGTATCACTAATAAAACATCCATCTATTTGGTGATGTTGTTTATTAGTCTTGGAGGTATTTATCAATTTCTTACCCTACCTAAAGAGCAATTTCCTGAGATTGTTATTCCTACTATGTATGTTCAAACCATTTACGTAGGAAACTCTCCAAAAGATATAGAAAATTTAGTTACACGTCCTTTAGAAAAACAAATCAAAAGTATTAGTGGCGTTAAAATAAATAAATTCAGTTCGGTTTCACAACAAGATTTCTCGGCTATCACTGTTGAATTTAGTACTGATGTTAAGCCTGATATCGCACTTCAAAAAGTGAAAGATGCGGTAGATAAAGCAAAATCTGATTTACCAAATGATCTTACACAACAACCTAGGGTTATTGAAGTAAATTTTAGTGAACAACCTATCATGTATGTAAATTTAAGCGGTAACTATAATTTAGTTCAACTTAAAAAATATGCTGATGATTTAAAAGATAAGTTAGAAAGCGTTTCTCAAATTAATAGAGTTGATTTAGTTGGAGCTCCGGAAAGAGAGTTTCAAATTAATGTTGACAACTATCGTTTACAAAGTGCTGGTATCACATTTGATGATATCACTTATGCGATACAAAGAGAAAACCTAGACTTGTCAGGTGGCTTATTGGAAGTAGGCAATATGAATCGTAACCTTCAATTAAAAGGCCAATTAAAATCAGCAAATGATATTGCAAATATTATTGTACGTAATACAAATGGCGCACCTATCTATTTAAAAGATGTTGCTAAAATAAAAGATACTGTCAAAAACAATGAAAGCTTTGCACGATTAGATGGCAAAAACGTGTTGACATTAAATATCATTAAACGTAGTGGTGAAAATTTAATTGAAACTTCGGATGCAGTTAAGAAAATTGTGGAAGAAGCTGAAAAAACAGATTTACCAAAAGATGTTAAAGCAGTGATTTCGGGTGATCAAAGTATCAGAACAAAATCTTCATTTACTGACTTAGTGAACTCTATTGTAATTGGATTTATTTTAGTACTCATTGTGTTAATGTTCTTTATGGGTGTTACCAACGCATTCTTTGTGGCATTATCTGTTCCTTTAAGTATGTTTGTTGCGTTTGTATTTTTACCAGCAGGTGACTTGGTGGTAGGCACGCATATTACTTTAAACTTTATGGTATTGTTTGCCTTATTGTTTGGTTTAGGTATCATTGTGGATGATGCCATTGTGGTTATCGAAAACACGCACCGCATATTTGTACAAGGTAAAGGAAAATTAACAGCAACGACTTCGGCTAAAATGGCTGCTGGTGAAGTATTTGTTCCAGTGCTTGCTGGTACAGTAACTACGCTTGCTCCATTCTTCCCATTATTATTTTGGCCTGGTATTATTGGTAAATTCATGGTGTACTTACCTGCTATGTTAATTTTTACATTAGCAGCTTCCTTGATAGTTGCATTTATTATGAACCCTGTTTTTGCAGTGGACTTTATGAACCACGAGGAAACAAAATCAGATGAACCAAAATCTGCCATATTCAAAAAGAGAAATTTCTGGATTCCAATTGCTGCAGGAGTTGTATTGGATTTAATGGGTGCAACCTTTTTGGGTAACCTATTAATTTTCTTCATGATCTTAGTAGTGGCTAATAAATTTTTCATTCAAGATGCAATTGAACATTTTCAAGAAACAGTCCTTCCTAAATTAATGGATACCTACGAAAGAATTTTAAGAAGAGCATTAAGTGGATGGAGACCCGTTAAATTATTAATTGGAACTTTTGTTTTACTCATTTTTTCGGTGGTGCTTTTAGGTTTAAATATTGGTAGTGGTAGAGTGGGTATTGAATTTTTCCCAGTTGGCGATCCTAATCAAATTTATGTTTACTTAAAACTACCTACTGGTACACAAGTGGATTATACCGATTCGGTTACCAAGGTTTTAGAGCATAAAGTAAACAAGGTATTGGGTATTGAAAATGGTAAGAAAAATCCATTGGTTGAAAGTATTATTTCTAATGTTGCCGTAGGTGCTGGTGATCCAATGACTGGTGACAGAAGTACACGTACTGAACTAGGTCGTGTTCAAGTGAACTTTGTTGAATTCGAAAAGCGTGATGGCAAATCAACCAAACCATACTTAGATGCGATTCGTAAGGAAATGAAAGGTGTTCCTGGATCTGAAATCACCGTTACCCAAGAATCAAGTGGTCCTCCAACTGAGCCTCCTGTAAACATTGAAATTCAAGGAGATGATTTTGATAAATTAATCAAAACTTCAGTTGGATTGAAAAACTATTTAGACGCTGCACAAATTCCTGGTATTGAAGAATTAAAAATGGATGTGGATTTACAAAATCCAGAATTAACATTAACTATTGATCGAGATAGAGCTTTGATTGAAGGTGTTTCTAGTGCACAAGTAGGAATGCAAATTCGTACCGCTTTGTTTGGAAAAGAAGTTTCTAAAATAAAAGATGGTAAGGACGAATATAAAATTCAATTAAGAAACGAAGAGACACAAAGAAATAACTTAGTGGATTTATTAAATATGCGTATTTCTTTCCGAGATATGGCTGCAGGCGGAATGGTTAAAAATATTCCAATTAGCTCACTTGTGAAAGTAGAACCGACAAACACTTTAGGTAGTGTTAAAAGAAAAAATCAAAAAAGACAAATTCAGTTAAGAAGTAATGTACTTACAAATCAAGGATATAATCCAGCAGCAGTGAATGTAGTGATTGCACAGTACATTAGTAATTTTAAGGGCATTGCAGATGGCGTTTCGGTACAACAAACTGGAGAGAACCAACAACAATTAGAAACTGTTAGCTTCCTTGGAAAAGCCTTGGTGATTGCTTTAATGTTGATATTATTTACATTGGTATTACAATTCAATTCGGTTTCTAAATCGGTTATCATTTTGACAGAAATCCTATTTAGTATCATTGGAGTATTCTTAGGTATTTCTATTTTCGGAATGAAATTATCAGGCGTAATGACTGGATTGGGTATTGTGGGACTAGCTGGTATTGTAGTGAAAAACGGTATCCTTGTAATTGAATTTGCCGATGAGTTAAGAGCAAGAGGCATGAAAACAAGAGAGGCCGTTATTCAAGCTGGTAAAACAAGAATTATTCCTGTATTGCTTACTGCATTAGCTGCAATACTTGGATTTATTCCAATTGCAGTTGGATTCAATATTAATTTCGTGACTTTATTCAGTGAATTGAATCCTCATATCTTTTTTGGTGGTGATAATGCTGCATTCTGGAAGCCTTTAAGTTGGACTATTATATTTGGTTTAGCATTTGCTTTCTTTATGACTTTATTTATTGTACCAGGAATGTATATTATAGCAGAGCGATTAAAACGCCCAATGCGTCGTCATTTTGGTGGTAAATGGATTAGCTTCTTAGGTATACCTCCATTGACTTTCATGTTTATTCCATTAATTTTTGTTACTGTTTATTTACATAAGAAAAATGTAAAACGTAGAGTGGCTAATAATAATGCGAATGGAGATACTACCATCAATGAATCTTGGTATTAATTAATTCAACATTGATATCAAAAAAGCCCTTGAAATTTCAAGGGCTTTTTTGATTGTATAAAGTTCTACATTAAATTATAAAACAATTGCTCCATCCTCAATACTTACCAAATAATGGTTTATAGTTATTCCCATTTTTTCATAAAAAGCCATTTTTATTTCATGGATGGTTTGTGCTGTAAATGCCGATTTTACAATATTAATAGTACACCCGCCAAATCCACCTCCCATCATCCTTGCACCAACTACCGAATCGTTATTTTTAACTAAATCCACTAATAGGTCTAATTCAGGACAGCTCACATCATACATATTGGATAAGCCCTCATGTGTGTCGAACATTTTATTTCCGAATGCAACAAGATCATTATTTTGTAAGTCTACACAAGCATTTTTAGTACGCACAATTTCTTCAATTACATATCGACATCTATTATAAACAATTGGGTGTTCCTTACTATCCACACATTCATCAAGTATTTCAATAGTAGCATCTCTTAAACTTGATATAGTTGGATATTTTAATTGCATCAATGCAACACCCTGCTCGCATTCCTTTCTTCTTATATTATATTCACTACTTGCCAACTCATGTTTAATACCAGTATCAAATAAAATAATTTGATAACCCTCAAGTAATAATGGGAAGTAATGGTATTCCATAGTTTGACAATCCAACAAAATAACATGGTCTTTTTTTCCAAATAAGCTTGCAAATTGATCCATGATACCGCACTGCACGCCGGCAAATTCATGTTCTGCTTTTTGTGCCATATTTGCCAATTCCATTTTATCGATACCTAGTGAAAATAATTCATTGATGCCAAATGCAACAGCACATTCAATAGCTGCTGAGCTGGATAAGCCTGCACCAATAGGTATATCACTTGTAACTGCTAAATTAAACCCCGAGGGTAATGGAAACTTTTGAATAATTTGAGCCACCACTCCTATTACATAATTAGCCCATTGTTTTTCACTAACACTTAAATTATGGAATGATTCAATAATGAGTTCATCCGGAATATCAACTGCAGTTAAATGAATTTGATTGTCTGTGCGCTTTGAAATAGATACAATTGCCGCTTGCTGAATTGCAGCAGGTAATACAAATCCATTATTGTAATCGGTATGTTCACCAATTAAATTAATTCTTCCTGGCGCCTTTACAATTATTGATTGCATTTATATGTACAAATATTAGAATGCTAATTGATTTGATAAACGCTTTAATTCAACCTCTGCAATTTTTGCAGTATACAATAAACTTACCAATCTAAAGCCAGCCGTTTCAAAACTTTGTTGAGCTTGTTTCACATCCACAATAGTAGCTTGACCTAATTGAAATTTTTGCATAACTAAATTTAATAAGGCTTGCGACATTTGATAGTTCTGCTCTTCGGTCGATAACTGCTTTACACTTGTTTGATAAGACTGAAATGTTTTTGCTGTATTAGTAAACATATCCTCAAGCATACTATGATATTGCCAATTTGCTGATTCAGTATTAATTTTTGCATTCTTATAGTTCTTTTTTGAAGCACCGCCCGCATAAATTGGAATAGACAAGTTCAATCCAACATAAGGACCATAAGTTTCATTTAATAAACTAAATCCTGCAGCTGACTTACTACTATTAAAATTGTATCCAGTGTTTGCCCTTAATGTTGGGTACATTAATGCACGTGTTTCTTTTTCAATTAACTGGTTAATTTTTATTTGCTGGTTAGCACTTTGCAATGCTGGATTTTGAAAACATTTTTCTTGAATATCATTGTATACTAATGTCTTATCAACTAATAAACTTGTATCTGTAAATTCATTATCTTCTGCTTTTGAAAGCACAGCCATGGTGTTTAATAAATCTTCTTTAGCTTGATTTATAACTAGCAACTGATTTTCTTTTGCTTGAATTAATGCGTTAAGATCTAAACTTGACTGCAAAAAATCAGCTTCGTTGGCAACTCCAATTTTTTGCTTAGCTACAACTATGTCTAATCGCTGTTGACTTGCGTCAATTGATTTTTGTATCGTGCCTAAATAAACTTGCTGACGTACAATGTTATAATACTGTTGCATTACGGTTGCAATCGTATTTTGAATTTGCGCTTTTAACAAAGTGTTTGTTTGGTTTTCAAGTGCTGCTAATCTTTCTTTAGTTGTTTGAATTCTATATCCATTAAATAAAACAACAGATGCCGTAAGTCCCGCTGTCACTGTTGTTCCGTCCACTCCCGACTTTGTAGTATTACGTGAAGGGTCGGTGTATTGCTGCTCTAAAGTACTTGAGGTTTTATTTTCATTTCCAGTAGCAGAAACAGTAGGCAATGCCCCCGCAACACCATAATCATTATTGTTTTTTGCAATAGCTGCATTGTTTTGAACTAATCTAATATCATAATTGTTTTTCAATGCTACATCAATCGCATCTTTTAATGATATTTTTTGCTGTGCATTTACATGAACACCTTGCACCAATAACACCACTACCAATATAGAAGAAAATATTTTTTGCATACTCTTTTTTTAATTTATCCTATCCAACTAAAGTTCCTACAGCATCTCCTTTAACCAACTTCATTAAATTACCTGGTTGGTTCATATCAAATACAATAATCGGTAATTTATTTTCCATGCATAATGTAAATGCAGTCATATCCATTACTTTCAAGTTTTTTGAAATACACTCTTGAAAAGAAATAGTTTCAAACTTTTTAGCATTTGGATTTTTTTCTGGATCAGCATCATACACACCATCTACTCTCGTACCTTTTAAAATAACATCCGCTTTCATTTCAATCGCTCTTAATGAACCGGCAGTATCAGTTGTGAAATAAGGATTACCCGTACCAGCACCAAATATTACCACACGTCCTTTTTCTAAATGTCTTAATGCTTTCCTTCTGATATATGGCTCAGCAACTTGTTCCATATTAATTGCAGATTGTAAACGCGTATACACGCCAATTTTTTCTAACATCGCCTGAATGGCCATTGCATTGATAACAGTTGCTAACATACCCATATAATCACCATGTGCTCTTTCAATACCACTATCTGCTTCATTCATGCCTCTGTAAATATTTCCTCCACCAATTACAATCGCAACTTGCACACCCAAAGCAACTACTTCTTTAATTTCATTGGCATATTGCTCAATGATTTTTGGGTTAAACGGATCGCCTGTTCTTTCATTTCCTAACAAGGCTTCACCTGATAACTTTAATAAAACGCGTTTGTATTTGGGCTCCATATTCGGTTCAATTTGTACTTGCAAGATACAAATTTTGAATAAGGATTTAATGGATTTATATGGACGGCTACACCTTAATTTGACCTAAATAAAAAGGGAGCCTTTTTGAGGCCCCCTTCAGTTTATAACTCAAAGCCCCAGTTTATGGGGGGCTTTGAAAAATCATATGATAAAAAGAATTAAAAAATTAAATTCTTTACATTTTTTAATTCTTAACCCAATGCAACACGCTTGAACTCAGTAACTTTAATGTCACCTACGCTCTTAACGTGTTCACCAACAGTCTTAGAACCGTCCTTAACAAAAGACTGTGCTAATAAAGTTTGCTCCTTAAAGAATGCTGCAATTTTACCTTCGGCAATTTTTGCAATCATTTCTTCTGGCTTACCTGCCATCTTAGGATCTTCTTTCATAGTATCAATGATGATAGCTCTTTCACGTGCTACTGT
>CANCEU010000016.1 GCA_947375185.1 Chitinophagaceae bacterium | reverse complement strand
TAATTTACTGAACATTCTATCGTACCCAACTCTATCCTTATTTACTCTATATATTTCTAATTCTTGATAGAAGTTCTTTACCAGTTCTGATTTCCTTCTTAATTCGGATACTACTTCATCCATATTATCCATCATCCATTTTATCTCTTCTTTTGTTAGTATTGGTTTTTTCATTGTATATAGTTTTATGTGTTGTTAGAGGGATACACCCCACCTTCCTCACTATCTAATTAAAGTAATGAGTGAAGGTGGGGGTGAAGTGTTGTTTTTCGTTCAACACCAGGGAGTATTCACACTATTCCTCCATATTCCAATCTTACCTCGGTTCTACCTGATTGGAATCCACCCCTCCGTTTTTGTTATTTCAAACAATGGTGGATTGAAACCGAAGGATTTTAAATATAATTTCACGAATTGGTAAGGTGGAGTTAAAAACCCAATTCAATACTCTCATATCACTCTAACTCAAATATTCAACCACCTTCAAAGATGAATTTGTAATGAGTTTGTATATAAGTATCAAGGAGTGATGGAAAACGAAAAAAAATGATAAAAATATTGAAATTACTCTCTGTTGTAGGATTCGAACATAGATTCAACTGTCTTGAAAACCTCCACAATTGGTTGGGAAACTATAACAATATCCTTTCGATTTACTCTCTCCATTCTTATTTTCCCTTTTTTGTAGATTCCAAAAACATGAGGAGGAGAAAAGGGGTGACCTTCAGGAGTTAGAACTCCTTCATTATTTAAGATTTTTGAGATTTTTCTATACCCAATAGGGGTAAGAATATTCTCTTTATAACCTCTGATTTTTTCAAATAAATCAACTTGGGAATCCTTATAGTTGGACTCCCAAAAAGATGTTGATTCTATTGTAATATTAAATTTTACAAGTAAGATGTAGGGGTAAGAAAAATGACCTGTTTCTTTTATTCCACCGTAACCGACTTGGCTAAATTTCTCGGTTTGTCAACATCAATACCTTTGTAAATGCCCACGTAGTAACTTAACAATTGTAAAGGTATAACGCTTAAAAGAGGTGCAATAACTTCATCAATGTCAGGCACAAACATAATATTGTCAGACATAGTTGGCAATACATTATCCCCAATGGTAGCAACGGCTATTACTTGACCTTTTCTAGCTTTAATTTCTTGAATATTAGATACTACCTTTTCATAATAAAGGTCTTTCGTTGCTACAAATACAACGGGAAGGTTTTCGTCAACTAATGCAATTGGGCCATGCTTCATTTCGGCAGCAGGGTACCCTTCGGCATGGATATAAGTTATCTCTTTTAATTTTAAGGCACCTTCCAATGCGATAGGAAAATTATAACCGCGACCTAAATATAAAAAGTCAGATGCGCCTTTGTATTGTTGAGCGATACTTTCAATCTTAGATGTATCTGCTAAAATTTCTTTTACTTTTTCAGGAACTGAAGCCAACTCATTTACTAAATGAACGTAACGTTCATCACTGATGCTGCCTTTTGCTTTTGCCATTTTTAAGGCCATCATACTTAACACCGCTAATTGACCAGTAAAAGCTTTTGTGCTGGCTACACCAATTTCAGGACCAGCATGCGTGTAGGCACCTGCATGTGATAAACGAGCAATGCTACTTCCCACAGCGTTCACTACACCAAAAATAAATGCGCCTTTTTCTTTTGCACTTTCTAAAGCAACTAAAGTATCAGCTGTTTCCCCACTTTGAGAAATGGCAATGATTACATCACCTGGATGAATAACTGGGTTACGATATCTAAATTCAGAGGCATATTCCACTTCCACAGGAATACGACATAGCTCTTCAATCATATATTCTGCAACGAGTCCAGCATGCCAGCTTGTACCACAAGCAACAATCATAATTCTTGATGCCTTTGTTAATGCTTCAATATGATTATCAACGCCCGCCATTACAATTTGATGTTGTTCATGTAATAATCGGCCTCTTAAGCAGTCAAATATGGTATCAGGTTGTTCAAAAATTTCTTTCAACATAAAATGGTCATAGCCGCCTTTTTCAATTGCCGCTAATTCCATATCTAATTTTTGAATGAAGGGAGTTTGCTTTTCGTTCCCTAAATTTTTTAAGATTATTTCGTCCGCTTTTACAATTGCAATTTCATAATCGTTCACATAAACCACTTCCTTGGTATATTCAATAATAGGAGAGGCATCACTAGCTAAAAAATGTTCGCCCTTGCCAATGCCAATTACCAATGGACTTCCCTTACGTGCTGCAATAATTGTTTCAGGATCGTCTTGGTCAATTAATAAAATACAATAAGCACCAACGATTCTTTTTAATGCAATTCTTAATGCTTCTTCTAAAGTTCCTTTGTTATTATCTTGGATATCTTGAATAAAATTTAATAATACTTCGGTATCTGTATCACTCTTAAATGTATATCCCTTTGTAGTTAACTCTTGTTTGATTTGTGCATAGTTTTCAATAATACCATTATGCAACATGGCTAAACGACCATTGTTGGATAAGTGAGGATGCGCATTACGATCAGATGGTTCACCATGTGTTGCCCAACGTGTGTGGCCAATACAAATATGTGAATGCATATTTTTACCAACAACAGCATCTTCTAATTCAGCAACCTTGCCTTTCTTTTTATGGACTTGTAAATTACCATCTTGAATAATAGCAACCCCTGTGCTATCATAACCACGGTATTCCAAACGCTTTAAACCTTTTAAAACAATCGGGTACGCTTCTCTATGACCAATATATCCTACAATTCCGCACATAATTTATGATTTGAGTTAAATTCAATAATTTGAGCAAAAATAAACATTAAAACGGAACTATATGTCAAGCAATAGCCAATTTGATTTCGCAAAAGACTATGTTTTAGAAGATGAACGCGTTATTTTAAGACCTGTATCGATTTCGGACATTTCATTATTGGAGGAATATGTAATCAATGAGCCGGAATTATGGCAGTTTTCATTGGTTGCTATTCAAAAACCTGCCGATTTGAGAGGGTATATAGAATCCGCTATTCAGTCTAGAACTGATAAATTTGCGTATGCTTTTATCGTTTATGATAAAGTTACTCAAGCTTATGTAGGAAGTACCCGTTTTTATGATATTCAATCAGGATTTGAAACAACTCAATTAGGCTATACTTGGTACAGTAAAAAAGTTTGGGGTACGGGTCTTAATCAACATTGTAAATTTTTATTATTACAATTTGCTTTTGAACAAATGTATTTTAAAAGAGTAGAATTTAGGGCAGACAATAATAATAAAAGAAGTATTGCTGCCATGCAAAAAATTGGTTGTACGATTGAAGGTGTTTTACGTAGTCATTTGCCAAAGCCTGATGGAACAAGAAGAGACTCCATTGTCTTAAGTATCACAAAAGAAGATTGGGAAAGTAGCGTTAAAAATTTATTACAATCTCAACTGTAATTTTATTGTAAACACAATTACAATAAAGTACCTCGCAAAGTAAGCATTGCCACACTAAAGTAAATGATGAGTGCTGTAACATCAACAAGGGTTGCCACAAATGGTGCTGATGAAGCAGCTGGATCGGCTCCTAATTTCTTTAACACGATTGGTAACATAGATCCAGCAATAGTTCCCCAAATTACGACGCCTAATAAAGTAAATCCAATCGTAAATGCAACTAGGTAAGGGTGTCCTCCATAAAAACCCGGTTTAATAGCATGCCAAATAATGATTCTAAAAAATCCTATGATTCCAAGTACAGTTCCTAATAATAATCCACTAATTAATTCTCTTCTTAATATTTTCCACCAATCCGCAATGGTGATTTCACCCACCGACATGGCTTGTATAATTAAGGTAGAAGCCTGTGATCCTGAATTTCCTCCACTTGATAAGATTAATGGAATAAACAAAGCCAAAACAACAGCTTTTTGAATTTCTCCTTCAAAATAGCCCATAGCTGTTGCAGTAAACATTTCACCTAAAAACAAAATAACCAACCAAGTAATACGCTTTTGGAAAAGTTTACCCAATGAAATGTCGAGGTAAGGCTCATTCAAAGCTTCAGTACCTCCCATCTTTTGCATATCCTCGGAAAATTCTTCATTGGTTACCCAAAGAATGTCATCAATTGTTACAATTCCCAATAAAACATTATTATCATCCACAACAGGAATTGCAGTGCGATTATTCATTTTGAAAACCTGACTTGCATGCTCCTGATCGTCGTATACATTTAGAGCTACATACCTTCCGTCAATAATATCTTTAATAATAGCTTCAGGTTGTTCAATTAATACATCTCTGATACGTATGTCATCTATCAAACATCCATTTTGATCAATTATATATATGACATCAATAGTTTCATATTTCTTGCCATATTTACGAATATTTGCAAGTACTTGTGCAACTGTATAATGTTCGTAAACGTAAACATAGTCAGGTGTCATCAAACGACCAACACTATCTTCGGGATATCCTAATAATGATAAAGTAATTTTACGTTCCTCTGGATCTAATAATTTTATTAAATCTCGAATGGCTGCTTTTGGTAATTCCTCGAAAAAGTCGGTACGGTCATCTGGGGGTAATTCATTCAGAATTTTAGCTGTTTTACGAGCTGGCAATTCTTTAATGATATCCTTTTGTTGATTAATGTCTAGAATCTTAAAAACACTTACGGCACGGTGCACAGTCATATGATCAATGATGGTAGCTTCTTGTTCTGGGAACTCGTTCACCAGCTCAACTACATCACTAATATTTTGCTCATCCAAAAATTCTCTTAAAAGTGTTTCATCATTTTTAGCGAGCACTTCCAAGAAAGTTTCCGATAAATTAACTTCTTCTATTTTTAATTCATCTGACATGGGGTGCAAGTTAATAAAAATCCTAAGGATGCCCTATATTTAGGTCATGATTCTTCCATTCTTAACAATTGCTTCATCTAATAATAAGGGGCGAGGGGTATTTACCACTGAACCAATTCCAGCTAATACGATTATTGAAATCGCACCAGTCATTGTAATGTCTGCAAATGAACGCGAAAAATTAGAACAAACCTTATTGTACGATTATATATTTGAATGGGGTGCAGATAGCAAAAAGGCAGCAGTTGCATTAGGATATATTTCCATATACAACCACTCTAATCATCCAAATTGTTCTTATGATATGGACTTTGAGCACCAAACCATCTCTATTACTACACTACAGGATATTGAAGTAGGTGTAGAATTATTCATTAACTATATGTGTCCCGAGGGGCCATCTGATGATCCAGTTTGGTTTGAACAACATTAGTACTGACTAAAATTATTTGTTCAAATTAATAAAAGAGTATACACACAGGCATTGAAACATGTATAGTATTTCCAGTGTCTGCTAAATCGCCCGTTTGCTTGTTAATTTTGAAAACGGCAATGTTGTCTGTATCTTGGTTTGCTGCTAATAACCAATTCCCATCTTGACTGATATTAAAATTTCTAGGTCTTTTTCCTAAGGTAGAAAAAAGCTTCATTTGCTTGTCATCTAATTTTCCATTAGTTAGAATCGGGAACTTAGCAATATTATTTTCATCACCCCTGTTGCTCACATAAATAAATTGCCCATCTGGTGATACATGGATATCAGCAGTTCCGGGGGCTCCTGTATAGTTTACAGGATGTGTGAAAACTTTTTGCAAGAAAGTGGCTTTGCCATTGCTAAAAAGGTAAACACTTATACTTCCTAAAAGTTCTTCAGCAATATATAGGTATTTCCCATTTTTGGAAAAGGCAATATGTCTTGGTCCTGCGCCAGGTGTAGCAGTGATGTAAGATGATTTTGTCAAATCAAATGGTATACTATTATTGTTATTATACGGATATATAAATACTTTATCCATGCCTAAATCAGGAGTTAATAAATAATCACCTTTTGGTGAAAAGAATGCGCCATGTACATGGGCTTTTTCTTGTCTTGAAGGATCAATACTTTTGCCTTCGTGTTGAATAAATTGTTGTGCGTTTGAAATTAAGCCATCTGCAAAACGATGAAACTGTGTGATGCTTCCTCCGGTATAATTTGCGACCATTATATTGTGTTCATCGGGACTTAAACTAATATAACATGGGTCAGCGCCGTTGGTTGATTTTTGTTGTAATAGATTTAATTTATTTGCCTTCAATGAAAAAACAGATACCATTCCATCTTTGCTTTCGTTGGTCGCATACACAAACTGCTTATCCTTAGATATGGTTAAGAATTCAGGATTGCTAATATTATCCGTGTGGCTTAATTCTATTGCCTTTCCCGTGGCGGTATCAAAATTAAATACGTAAATACCTTGGCTTCCTTTTTGCGTATAAGTGCCCACTAATAAATTTGCATTTTGAGCTTGCGCTGAATTAGAAATTGCGCCTAAAAAAAGAGCAACACTCAAAAGACCTACCAATTTATACTTACTTAACATGTTCTTTAATTTGTTGAATGCTTATTGATAAACACGTACATAGTCCACTAACATTTTAGCAGGAAAAATAGTATCATCAATTGTATTGCCTCCCATATTTCCTCCAATTGCTAAATTCAATAAAAGAAATTGAGGAGCAACAAATGGATAATAGTCAGTTCCTCTTCCGTCATTGGCTACCGTATAATAAAGTGTACCATCTACATAGAATTTTAAAAAATCTTTACTCCAATCTAATGTATAAACATGGTAGTCATCTGTAACGCCAGCAATACTTGTTTTATATGTTTTTTGAGTACCAAGCGTCCAGTTTAATAATTTAGAATGTGCAGACCAATTGATGACTTCAGCTTCCTTCCAAACTTCTTCCATAATATCAATTTCACCACATGCAGGCCATCCAGCACTATTAATATTGTCTCCTAACATCCATATAGCAGGCCAAGTGCCCATACCTTTTGGAAGTTTTGCGCGTATTTCAAATCGTCCATAAGTCCATGTTGTTTTCCCTTGTGTTAGCATTCGTGCAGAAGTATAAAATTTACCACCCTTATTTTCTTTTCTTGCTTCAATGACTAAACTTCCATTTTCGATTCTTGCATTCGTGGAATCAGAAGTGTAGTATTCAGCTTCGTTATTACCCCAGCCATTTGATCCAGTTCCAATATTAAACGCCCATTTAGCTGTGTCTGGTCTAGTTCCGGTATTGAACTCATCCGACCATACTAATTTTTTCACAGTATCTGTCACAGCTGGAGGTGTTGTAGGTGAAGTTGGCGTTGTTGGTGTGGGTGTATTTGGTGTTGTACTTGGTGCTTCTTTTTGAGCACAGAAGGACAATAAAAACAAGGATAATACTGTTGTTAATGTTAGCAAGCGCATAAAAACAATTGTTTGTTGAGTAATTGTAATCGTAATTGACCCAAATTAGGCAAAATTTCCCTTTTTTGTTGGGTATTTTACAAAAGGGTTGTAAATTTGTTACATGAATTTAAACAACCATATCCATCATCATCATTTGCTATCCAAAGGGTAAGCTATGGGCATGTAGGTATGTAACTATATTTAACCAAAGGGCTTACTAAACAGTAAGCCCTTTTAATTTATTTAGGTGACTAAATATATAACTAGTAATTATGAAATTAAAATTAGCAATTCAGAAATCAGGAAGATTAAACGAGGATTCAATGCGTTTGTTAAAAGAATGTGGTATTGACATTGGCAATGGGGTAAACAAATTGAAAGCGGATGCCACCAATTTTCCATTAGAACTTTTCTTTTTAAGAGATGATGATATTCCTCAGTACGTTGAAGATGGTGTAGCAGATATTGGTTTTGTGGGTGAGAATGTGGTGTATGAAAAAGCAAAGAAGGTTGAAGTTGCATACGAATTAGGGTTCGGAAAATGTCGCCTGAGTTTTGCAGTGCGTAAAAATGAAGAATTTACAGGCCCCAATTTTTTAGAAGGCAAGAAAATTGCAACAAGCTACCCTGTATTAGTTCAACGATATTTAGATGAACATAAAATAATTGCTGAAGTACATGAAATTAGTGGTAGTGTCGAAATTGCTCCAGGTATTGGATTAGCCGACGTAGTTTGCGATTTAGTAAGTAGCGGATCTACCTTATTTATGAATGGATTAAAAGAGGCGGATACCATTTTAAAATCTCAAGCTGTTTTAATTAAGCATAAAAGTTTTTCTTCGGAACAGCAACAAATATTAGATCGATTATTGTTCCGCATGGAGTCGGTGAAAAAGGCGAAGAAAAATAAATATGTATTATTAAATGCACCCAATGATCAACTCGAAAAAATCATTGCATTGTTGCCGGGCATGAAAAGTCCAACTGTTTTGCCATTAGCTTCACCAGGGTGGAGTAGCGTGCATAGTGTAATTGAGGAAAGTGATTTTTGGAATATTATTGAGCAATTAAAAAATGCAGGTGCAGAAGGTATTTTAGTGATTCCAATTGAAAAAATGATATTATAATGATTCAAGTTTATGATCAACCTGAACAAAAGGAGTGGGCTTCGCTTTTAGCAAGGCCTAGTTTTGATGCGCGTGATTTATTACCAAAGGTTCAGGCAATTATTGATGATGTCCGAATAAATGGGGATACAGCTGTAATGCAATACACGAGTGACTTTGATAATGTGCAATTGAAAAATTTTGTATTGGATGAAAATAGTAAAGCAAAAGCAGAAGGGTTATTGTCCGCCGGTTTAAAAGCAGCTATACAATTAGCCAAGGGAAATATTGAGAAGTTTCATCAAGCTCAATTGCAAAAAATGGAACGCATTGAAACCATGCCAGGTGTATGGTGTTGGAGAAAATCTGTAGGCATTGACACGGTGGGTATATATATTCCTGGTGGAACAGCACCTTTGTTTTCGACCGTTTTAATGTTAGGTATTCCAGCAAAAATAGCAGGGTGTAAAAAAATTATTTTGTGCACTCCTCCAAATAATAATGAGGGTGAAATTCATCCTGCAATTATATATGCTGCAACACTTGTTGGTGTAACACATATTTATACCATCGGTGGTGTGCAAGCTATTGCAGCAATGGCATATGGAACTGCAACGGTTCCAAAAGTTAATAAGATTTTCGGTCCTGGCAATCAATATGTTACTGCAGCAAAACAATTGGTTCAACAAAATGGAGTAGCCATTGATATGCCTGCAGGCCCTAGTGAGGTTTGTGTATGGGCCGATGACTCGGCCATTCCTGCATTTGTTGCTGCCGATTTATTATCGCAGGCTGAACATGGGGCGGATAGTCAGGTGCTCTTGGTTGCGAGCAATGAAAAAGTGGTTGCCAATGTGCAAGCTGAATTGGAGTTGCAATTAGCTCAATTAAGCCGAAAAGATTTAGCTTCAAAAGCGTTAGAAAATTCAAAGGTCATTATTTTGAACAATACCGCCGATGCATTGTTATTGGTAAATCAATATGCACCGGAACACTTGATTTTGGCTATTGAAAATGCTGAAATTGTGGCTGAAAAAGTTACGAATGCAGGCTCGGTATTTATAGGTAACTATTCGCCTGAGTCGGTGGGTGATTATGCAAGCGGAACTAATCATACCTTGCCTACCAATGGATATGCGCATGCATACAGCGGGGTAAGCGTGGATAGTTTCGTTAAAAAAATTACCTTTCAGCAATTAACGGAAAGAGGATTGGTGAATATTGGTCAAGCGGTGATGGAAATGGCAAATGCAGAAAGTTTGGATGCGCATAGTAATGCCGTTGCTGTAAGATTAAATGATATTAAATCAAAAATGTAGTTTATGCAATTTGATATTAAAAAAGTAGTACGCCCTAATATTGAAACATTAAAACCTTATTCTTCGGCAAAGGATGAATATAGTGGTGAAGCGCGCGTGTTATTAGATGCGAATGAAAATAGTTTGGGCTCTCCATTGACAAAATGGTATAACCGATATCCTGATCCTTATCAAAAAGAGGTGAAGGAAAAATTAGCGTTCATTAAAAAAATTCCTGCTTCCCAAATATTTTTAGGTAATGGAAGTGATGAAATAATTGATTTATTATTTCGTGCATTTTGTGAGCCAGGTAAGGATAATATTATCATCTGTCCTCCTACTTATCCAATGTATGAAGTAAGTGCAAATATTAATGATATTGCTATTCAATCTGCTCCATTGTTACCCGACTTTCAATTGAATGTAGCGCATATCGAGCAATTAGTGAATGACAACACTAAAATCATTTGGATTTGTTCGCCTAATAATCCAACAGGAAATTCTTTAGACCGAATTGATATTGAAACTATCTTGAATCATTTTAATGGTTTAGTGGTAGTGGATGAGGCTTATATCAATTTCTCTAAACAAAAATCATTTGTACAATCATTAGAGGATTATCCTAATCTAGTGGTTTTACAAACATTAAGTAAAGCATGGGGATTGGCAGGTTTGAGAGTTGGTATGTGCTTTGCAAATGAGCCAGTAATTGGCTACTTAAATAAAGTGAAAGCGCCATATAATATAAGTTTAGTTGCACAGGAATTAGTATTAAAAGCATTAGAAGAAGTGGGGCAGGTAAATGATATGATTCAACACTTAGTTGAGATGCGTATTGCTTTGGCTGAAGTGATTGCTTCTATGCCACATGTTGAAAAAGTGTATCCTTCTGACACTAACTTCTTATTAGTTAAAATTCCAAATGCATCTGAAATGTATAAGTACTTGTGTGAGAAAGGTATTATTGTAAGAGACCGTTCCAGCTTACCAAATTGTGCTGATAGTGTTCGAATTACAGTAGGTAACGAGCAGGAAAATACAGAACTAGTGGATGCAATGGCGGAGTGGATTGAAAAAACATTTTCTTAATAAATTGTACTATAACAAATCAAAACATAATTTAAAAAACACAATAACCGGTATGAAACATTTAAAAAACCTTTTCTTTTTAGCGTTGTTAATTATAGCAACACAATTGGGAGCACAAAATAATGCAGGATTAAAATTGCCCGAAGGATTTAAAGCAACATTATTTGCCGATACAATTGGAAGTGCAAGACATATAACTATTACCAAAAATGGGGTGGTATTTGCAAAATTGATGTATCCTAATAAAGCAGGGAAAAGCATTATTCGTTTAGAAGATGTAAATAAGGATGGCGTTGCGGATAAAATAAATGGATGGGGAAATTATGGCGGAACGGGTATCTATGTGAAAGGCAAAGATTTGTATGCAACATCGGACAATGATATTTATTTATATCAATTGAATGAAAAAGACGAAGTGGTAAATCCATTAAGTCCTAAGACCATTGTTAAAGGATTAATTGCAAAGAATCAGCATGCTTCAAAATCAATCACATTGGATGGTGAAAATAATGTGTATGTAAACATTGGTGCTTATTCAAATGCTTGTCAAGAAAAAGATAGAACTCCAGGTTCAAAAGGGATGATGCCTTGTCCTATTTTAGATTCTGCTGGTGGCATTTGGAAATTTAATGCTACAAAAGAAAACCAAGTTTACGGAGACGGTAAGAGATATGCAACAGGACTTCGTAATGTGGTAGGGTTAGATTGGAATACAAAAACCAATTCATTATTTGTAATGCAACATGGCCGTGATCAATTAAATAGTTTTTATCCATCATTATATACTGATGCACAAAATGCTGAATTGCCAGCTGAAACAATGTATGAGCTTCATGAAGGTGATAATGCAGGATGGCCATATGTTTACTTTGATCCTTATCAAAAGAAAAAAATTGTTTCTCCTGAATATGGCGGTGACGGTAAAAAAGAAGGTGGAGAAAATGCGTTAAATCCAACAGTATTTTTCCCTGCACACATGGCTCCAAATGCTTTGTTATTTTATACAGGTGATCAATTTCCAGCAAAGTATAAAAATGGTGCTTTTATTGCTTTTCATGGTTCATGGAATAGAGCTCCATTACCTCAAGAAGGTTATTTTGTTGCATTTGTGCCTTTTAAAGATGGTAAGCCAAGTGGAGAGTGGGAAATTTTTGCCAATGGATTCTCTGGTTTAGCGGGTGATGAAAAAGTTACCAATGTAAGAAAAGTAAAATCAAGACCATGTGGATTAGCTCAAGGACCGGATGGTTCTTTATATGTGAGCGATGATGCTAGAGGGTCAATTTTTAAAATTAGCTACACTAAATAATAATCTCATTAAGATGCTAAATAATACTTTATTCAATTTTATCATTATGATGGCAAAACAATTATCAGTTGTATGTTTTTTTATTTTATTTTTTACAATCGCTGCATCTGCGCAGGATTTGGTAAAAGGAAAAAAAATATTTGAAACTAGGTGTCTAGTTTGTCATCAAGCCGATGGAGGGGGAGTGCCCAATATGAATGCACCTTTGGACGGATCAAGTAATGTAGTGGGTAATAATATTGCTCGATTGGTTAAAATAATTATTGGTGGCTATAGCGAAAAAGTACCTTTAGATGGATATTATTATAACAATGTTATGACCGCCAATCCAGATTTAAAAGACGCTGATATTGCCAATGTATTAAGTTACATTAGAACAAGTTGGAGTAATAAAGCGACCAAAATTACGGTAGCCCAGGTTCAAGCTGCAAAAAGAAAAAAATAATAGCTGCATTAAGTTAAATACAAAACTAATTATGAAACCAATTCTTTTTATTGATCGTGATGGAGTAATATTGGAAGAACCAAAATCTGATTTTCAAATTGATAGTATTGAAAAAACTAGTTTTATTCCTGGTGCAATAAGCTATTTGAGTAAGATTTCGGCTGAATTTGGTTTTCACAAAGTAATGGTCACCAATCAAGATGGGTTAGGTACTGCTAGTTATCCAAAAAATAATTTCGAGCCTTTTCAGCAGTTGATGTTGCGCACTTTAGCTGGAGAGGGATTTGTGTTTGATGAAATTTTTATTGATGATACTTTTGCTGCCGATAATAAACCTACTCGCAAACCTGGTACTGGCATGTTGACTCATTTGTTGAATAATATTCATTACGATATTGCCAATTCATTTGTAATAGGAGATAGATGGAGTGATATAGCATTGGCGAAAAATATTGGATGTAAAGCGATTTATTTAAAATCTTCATTACATACGTTAACAGCTGAACAGGCGTCTGAACTTAGCGCTACTATTGCGTTAGAGGCGAGTAATTGGTCCGAAATTTATAGTTTCTTGAAATTGGGCTTAAGAAAAGTATCGCATGTGCGTAATACGAAGGAAACCAAAATTAGTGTAGTATTAAATTTAGATGGAAATGGAGATGCAAAAATTGAAACTGGCTTAGGTTTCTTTGACCATATGTTGGAGCAAATTGCACGGCATGGTGCATTGGATTTAAATATTAAATGCGAGGGTGATTTACATATTGATGAGCACCATACTATTGAAGATGTAGGTATTGCATTGGGAGAGGCGTTTGCATTAGGATTAATGGATAAAAGAGGGATGGAGCGTTATGGGTATGCATTACCTATGGATGAAGCAGAAGCTAAAGTATTGATTGATTTTGGCGGTAGAAATTGGATTGTTTGGGATGCTGAATTTAAACGTGAAAAAATTGGTGAAATGCCAACTGAAATGTTCTTTCATTTTTTCAAATCATTCAGCGATGCTGCCAAGGCCAATTTGAATATTAGTTGCAAAGGTGACAATGAGCACCATAAAATTGAAGCCATTTTCAAAGCTTTTGCGAAGTCTATCAAAATGGCGGTAAAACGTAATCCTGATAGTGATGCTTTACCAAGTACAAAGGGCGTCTTGTAGCATACTAACGATTGATAGTATTAAAAGTTGTGATTTTTGGATTTAGATAGAATTTTTTGGCAAGGAATGGTCAAATCAGTAAATTTGTCCTAGAATAAATGATAATGAGAAAAACAAACAATATTTGGTGGTGGCATGCAAACTCCGTTGGGGTATTGTAGTGACATAGCCGTTATTGTCAAAATATACATAAACCCCGACATCCAATGTCGGGGTTTATTTTTTTAAATTATCGAAAGAGTACCTTAAATAGTAAAAGAAAGAATTAAGATCAGGATATGCAAAAGAAGCAAATAACAACAACAGTGTCAAGAATGCTGGCAGATACGTATACGCCAGTAGGCATCTATCTTCGTTTAAGAGATCGATTCAGGGATACGATATTATTAGAAAGCACTGATTCACATGCTTCAGAAAATAGTTATTCATTTATTGGTGTAAATGCAATTGGTGGAATAGAAATTTCATCTTTAAATGAGATTGAATACAAATATCCAAATCAGGATCCTGAAAGAGAAACTATCCAAAATGTACATGCAGCACCCGATCGTATTTGGGCTTATATGCAACAATATGAAATGAAAGGGCAGGAAGTAAAAGAAGCTGCTTTTGCACAAGGATTGTATGGTTATACAGCATATGATGCTATTCCATTTTTCGATACGATTCAATTTAAAGAGGGTGCGCCGGTGGTTCCGTTAATGCGTTATCGTTTATACCAATATGTAATTGCCTTTAATCATTTTAAAGATGAAATTTTTATTTGTGAAAATAAATTAGAAGGCATTGCTTCAGAATATGACGCATTGGTTTCTTTTATTAAGAGTAAGGATGTGCCCCAGTATCCATTTAAATTACAAGGTGGTGAAACTTCAAATTTGACCGATGAAGCATATCGTGATGCTGTAAAAAAAGGAATTCAACATTGTTTGCGTGGTGATGTTTTTCAAATTGTATTGAGTAGACGCTTTCAACAATCTTTTCAAGGAGATGAATTTAATGTTTATCGCACTTTAAGAAATATTAATCCATCTCCTTATTTATTCTTTTTTGATTATGGCGATTATAAATTGATGGGTTCTTCACCAGAGGCGCAAATTATTATCAACAATGGCAAAGCGGTGGTGCATCCAATTGCAGGAACTTTCAAAAGAACTGGCGATGCGGTAGTTGATGCAAACATGACACAAAAATTATTAGATGATCCAAAGGAAAATGCAGAGCATGTAATGTTGGTTGACTTAGCGCGCAATGATTTAAGTAGGGTATGTACGGAGGTACGCGTTAAACAATATCGTCAAGTACATTATTATAGTCATGTAATTCATTTAGTGAGTGAAGTGGAAGGTAAAGTGACTGAGGGTTCCAATCCATTTCATTTGATTGCAAAAACTTTTCCGGCAGGGACTTTAAGTGGGGCTCCAAAATTCAAAGCAATGCAAATTATTGATGCTATTGAGCCTACTAAGCGTTCTTATTATGGTGGTTGTATTGGCTTTGTAGGATTTAATGGGACATGCAATCAGGCTATTATGATTCGTACATTTTTGAGTCAACAAAATACACTTACCTATCAAGCCGGTGCGGGTGTGGTAGCAGCGAGTGTACCAGAAAGTGAATTACAGGAAGTGAATAATAAATTAAACGCACTTAAGACTGCTATGGTATTGGCTGAAAAAATTCACGATTAAACTTTTAGTGGTTAAATAAAAAGATAAATGAGACGACATGAAAATATTAGTTTTTGATAATTATGATTCTTTCACTTACAACTTAGTGCAGTTGATAAGGGAGCTTGCCGTGGATGCAAAAGTAGAAGTGCATAGAAACGATGAAATTCCGTTGGAGGATATAAAGGCTTTTGATAAAATATTATTATCACCAGGCCCCGGAATTCCATCCGAATCAGGTTTGTTATTGCCATTAATTAAAGAGTATGCTGCTAGTAAATCTATTTTTGGAGTGTGTCTTGGTCAACAGGCAATAGGTGAATCCTTTGGAGGAAGTTTGAGCAATTTGAGCAAGGTATATCATGGTATTGCAACACCTATACATTTAACTACACCTTCAATTTTATTTGAAGGATTGCCAAATACATTTAGTGTAGGCCGTTACCATAGTTGGGTAGTTAATGAAAAAGATTTACCTAGTGATTTAATCATTACTTCAAAAGATGATGATGGATATATTATGTCACTTGAGCACAAAACATATGATGTAAAAGGGGTGCAATATCATCCTGAAAGTGTATTGACTCCAGAGGGTGCAAAAATTATAGCAAATTGGTTAAAAAAATAATTCTCTAATAAAAGAGCGATGAAAAAAATATTACAATATTTATTTGAACACAAAACCTTGACAAGAGAGCAGGCCAAAGATGTATTGGTTCAAATTTCACAGGGAGTATACAATGAGCATGAGGTAACATCCTTTGTGACGGTATATTTAATGCGTAGTATTACCATTGAGGAATTAATGGGTTTTAGAGATGCATTATTATCTCTTGCAGTTAAAGTAGATTTAGGTGTCGATAATGCTATTGATATAGTAGGAACAGGAGGTGATGGAAAAGATACTTTTAATATTTCAACATTAGCTTGCTTTATAGTAGCAGGCGCGGGTCAACCCGTGGTGAAGCATGGTAATTATGGTGCTTCAAGTGTAAGTGGGTCATCTAATGTGATGGAACAATTAGGGTATACTTTTAAAAATGATCAAGATCAGTTGTCTAAGGAAGTAAAAGAAGCAGGTATTTGTTTTTTACACGCACCTTTATTTCATCCTGCATTAAAAACTGTGGGTCCAATTCGTAGAAATATTGGAGTACGTACTTTTTTTAATATGCTTGGACCAATTGTGAATCCTGCCCAACCAAAATATCAATTGATAGGAGTTTACAACTTAGAGATGGCTCGAATTTATAATTATGTATTGCAATCTTTAGGTAAAGAGTTTACTTTAATAAATAGTTTGGACGGCTATGATGAAATTTCATTAACAACTGATACGAAAATTGTGACCAATAAAGGCGAGTTTACATTGTCTCCTTATGCATTAGGTAAGAAAAGAGTGATGCAGGAAGATTTAACTGGAGGTACAACTGTTGAAGAAGCAGCTACAATCTTTAAGCATATTATTCAAGGTAAAGGCACTTGGTCGCAAAATGCGGTGGTATTAGCCAATGCCGCTATGGCATTAAACCTGACAGGTAAATATGAAAATTATGAGGCTGCTTATCAGGCAGCGGTAAATAGCTTAGAATCTGGTGCTGCCAATAAATGTTTACAAAAATTAATTAGTCTGCAATAATGAGTACCAATATATTAGCAAAAATAGTAGCGAGTAAGTTTGGTGAAGTAGCTGAAAGGAAAAAGCAAATAACCATAGCTCAATTAGAGGCAATGCCTTTATTTGCAAAGCACTGCTTTTCATTAAAGACAAATTTATTAGATGATAGCAAAACTGGCATTATTGCTGAATTTAAAAGACAATCTCCGTCCAAAGGAATTATAAATGGAGTGGCCGATGTGGCAGATGTTACAAAAGCGTATACTCAATTTGGCGCAGCAGGAATATCAGTATTAACAGATGGTCCATATTTTGGTGGGAGTCTTGCTGATTTAAGTATCGCAATTCAAAATCCAATACCAGTTTTACGAAAGGAATTTATAATTGATGAATTTCAAATTATAGAAGCCAAGGCTTTTGGTGCTTCTGTGATTTTGTTAATTGCTTCTTGTTTAACACCAGCTGAGACCGAAAAATTGGCAGGAACTGCAAAGGCTTTAGGAATGGAAGTATTATTAGAATTGCATGATGAAATTGAATTGAATCATGTATGTGAGCAGGTTGATTTTGTAGGAATTAATAATAGAAGTTTAAAATCTTTTGAAGTAAATATTGATCACTCTTTAAAATTGAAGGACTTATTACCGAAAGGTAAATTGAGTATTGCTGAGAGTGGAATATATGATTTGAAAACTTTTCAATTATTGAAAAAAGAAGGCTTTAATGGATTTTTAATGGGGGAGTTTTTCATGAAACAAGCAAACCCAGCAAAAGCTTTTGAAGATTTTAGTAAACAAATCAAATTATAATAAAAAAGTGAGCACATTAAAGATAAAAGTTTGCGGTATCACTGATATAAAACAAGCTGTTGCATTGGAAGCAATGGGTGTAGATTATGTTGGGTTTATCTTTTATGCTCCTTCAAAAAGATATATTCTAAATTGTTTGCAATTGCCGGCTTTAAAATCATTTGCCCCACTACATGCCAAAAAGGTAGGGGTGTTTGTCAATGAGCCAATTGAAAATGTAGTTAATATAGTGAAAGCGGCTGGACTGAATATGATTCAATTGCATGGTGATGAGGATGTGGAATATTATACTGAACTAAAATATCAATTATTGTTAACATCATTACAAAATGTAAAATTGATAAAAGTTTTTAGAGTTGGAGATAAAATGCCTGAACTTAGTTCTTTCGAAAAAATTACCGATTATTATTTGTTTGATACAGATAGTAAAATGTATGGCGGTACAGGATCTCATTTTAATTGGGAACTACTAAAAGGTAATACTATTGGTAAGCCTTATTTTTTAAGTGGAGGAATTGGGCCAAATGATATGGGCGGAATTGAAGTAATGAAAAAAACCAAAGCGGGTAATGACTTGTTTGCTTTAGATGTAAATAGTCAATTTGAAATAGAACCGGGTATTAAAAATTTAGAAAAAATTAAATCCTTTATAGATGCACTCATTTAACAAATCGATTAATTATCAAGATCCTAGTGCCGAAGGTTACTATGGAGATTTTGGCGGTGCGTACATTCCAGAAATGTTGTACAGCAATGTGGAGATTTTAAAAACACAGTATTTGCAAATTATGCAGGATGCTGAATTTCAGAAGGAGTTCCATGCATTATTAAAAGATTATGTGGGAAGGCCAACCCCTTTGTTTTATGCAGAAAGATTAAGCAAAGAAATTGGAACCAATATTTATTTGAAGCGTGAAGACCTATGTCACACAGGAGCGCATAAAATTAATAATACCATTGGTCAAATATTATTAGCTCATCGATTAGGTAAAACTAAAATTATTGCTGAAACAGGTGCCGGTCAGCATGGAGTGGCTACTGCAACAGTATGTGCTTTAAAAGGTTTAGAGTGTGTGGTTTATATGGGGGAGAAAGACATTGATCGTCAAGCGCCCAATGTAGCACGTATGAAAATGTTAGGAGCTAAAGTTGTGCCTGCAACAAGTGGAAGTAAAACTTTGAAAGATGCTACCAATGAAGCAATTCGTGCTTGGATTAATGAGCCTAATGAAACACATTATATTATTGGTAGTGTGGTTGGACCGCATCCTTATCCAGATATGGTAGCTCGTTTTCAGAGTGTAATAAGTGATGAAATGCGCAAGCAGTTAAAAGAAAAAACAGGCTCTGAATTGCCAACGCATGTAGTAGCATGTGTGGGTGGAGGTTCCAATGCAGCAGGAGCATTTTATCATTTTTTAAATGAGGAGACTGTTGAGTTGGTTGCTGTAGAAGCTGCTGGTCATGGGGTACATTCTGGATTGAGTGCTGCAACAACGCAATTAGGTAAGCCAGGTATTTTGCATGGTAGCAAAAGTATTTTAATGCAAACTGCAGATGGTCAAGTGGTAGAACCACATAGCATTAGTGCAGGGTTGGATTATCCAGGTATTGGGCCATTACATGCTTTTTTATATGAAAGCAAACGTGGAACATTTACGAGTGCGACCGATGAGGAAGCACTAAAATGGGCATTTCATTTATCTGAAATAGAAGGTATTATTCCGGCATTAGAAACTGCGCATGCATTTGCAATACTTCCTAAAATGAATTTCAAACCAACTGATGTTGTAGTAGTTTGTTTAAGTGGAAGAGGAGATAAGGATTTGGCAACCTATATGCAAGTGATGGATATTAAAAAGTAAAATGTAATAAATGTGTTAGCAGCACTTTTTAAAAAAAATATAAAATATGTCAAGGTTATCTGAGTTATTTAATAAGCAAAGTGAACGCGTACTTAATGTGTATTGTACTGCAGGTTTTCCTTTGCTTAATAGCACATTGCAAGTAATGGAAAGTTTGCAAGCCAATGGTGCCAATATTATTGAATTGGGAATGCCCTATAGCGATCCATTGGCAGATGGCGAAGTAATACAATCTAGTGGTAATGTAGCTTTAGCAAATGGAATGACTATTGAAACCTTGTTTGATCAATTGTCAACCATGCGCAGTTCAATTCATATTCCAGTTGTGTTAATGGGTTATATGAATCCAATTTTACAATATGGATTTGAGGCATTTTGTAAGAAAGCGAAAGAGGTTGGTGTGGATGGATTAATTCTTCCTGACTTGCCTTTATTTGAATTCGAACATTTATATGGTAAGACTATTCAGGAAAATGGGTTGGACTTTGTCTTTTTAGTTACTCCTGAAACTCCTGAAGATAGATTAAGAAAATTAGATGAACTCAGTAAAGGTTTTTTATATGCAGTAAGTTCCTCGGCAACCACAGGAAAGGATAAGGATTTTTCGAAAGTAGCTTTGTACTTGCAGAAATTACAAGCAATGCAATTAAAAAATCCAGTGTTAGTAGGATTTGGAATTAAGGACAAGGAAACTTTTGATGCTGTTTGCGCCTATTCAAATGGGGCTATTATTGGGTCGGCATATATCAATGCTTTATCAAAAGGGAATGATGTGAATGAAACAACAGCTCAATTTTTAAAATCAGTTTTGGATTAGTATGAACTTAGTAATTATACAATATAATGCAGGTAATATTCAATCGGTGCTTTATGCATTAGAACGATTAGGTGTACAAGCAACTGTGACCGATAATTTGGAGACTATTCAAGCTGCAGATAAAGTGATTTTCCCCGGTGTAGGCGAGGCAAGTACTGCTATGCATTATTTGCAAGACAGGGGGTTAGATAAAGTAATAAAAAATCTACAACAGCCTGTTTTTGGTATTTGCTTAGGAATGCAATTAATGTGTGCATATTCTGAGGAAAATGACACAGCCTGCTTGGGGATTTTTGAAGAGCAGGTTAAATTATTTAAGCCAACTGATGCGACTATTAAAGTGCCACAAATTGGATGGAATACAATCGGCAATTTAAAATCAAATTTATTCAAAGGCGTCAAAGAAGAAAGTTACACCTATTTTGTACATGGATATTATGCTGCTTTAGGTCAACATACGATTGGGACAACTAATTATGTTCAACCCTATAGCTGTGCGTTGCATAAAGACAATTTTTATGGCGTTCAATTTCATCCAGAAAAGTCAGCTAAAGAAGGGGAACAGATTATTCAAAATTTTCTAAACATTTCATAAATGCAAATTATTCCAGCAATAGATTTAATTGAAGGAAAGTGTGTTCGACTCACTGAAGGTGATTACGCTCAAAAAAAAATCTATAATGAAGATCCATTAGAAGTTGCTAAAGCCTTTGAGGGTATTGGATTAATGCGATTGCATTTAGTGGATTTGGATGGAGCCAAAGCAGGTGAGGTAGTCAATTGGAAAGTGTTGGAAAAAATTGCCAATCAAACTAGTTTAAAAATTGATTTTGGTGGTGGTATAAAAAAGGAAGCCACTTTAAAAACAGTATTGGATACAGGAGCATCATTTGCAACCATTGGAAGCTTGGCGGTTAAAAGTAGAAACATTTTTGAAGAATGGATTGATCGTTTTGGTGCAGCTGTATTTATGCTAGGGGCGGATGTGTTTGAAGAAAAAATTGCAATTGGGGGCTGGTTAGAAAAAACAAATATTGATGTTTATGCTTTTATGCAATCTTATATGCAAAAAGGAGTGACACAAATGTTTTGTACAGATATTCAAAAAGATGGCAAATTGCAAGGCCCTTCAATTGATTTATATAAAAAGATTATTTCAAAATTTTCAGATTTACAACTTATAGCCAGTGGTGGTGTAAGTAAATTGCAAGATTTGCAAGATTTAAAAAATATTGGATGTTCGGCAGCAATTGTTGGGAAAGCGATTTATGAAAACAGAATTACATTAGATGAGTTAAGTAAATTTCAATAAGTAAAATAAATCTGCAAAACCAATACTATGTTAACCAAAAGAATCATTCCCTGCTTAGATATCAAAGATGGTCGAACCGTTAAGGGAATCAACTTTGAGCAAATACGTGATGCAGGAGATCCAATTGAATTAGGTGCTTTTTATGCAGAACAAGGAGCAGATGAATTGGTATTTTTGGATATCACGGCTACTGTGGAAAAAAGAAAAACTTTAAGCGAGTTAGTCAATAAAATTGCACACAAAATTAATATTCCATTTACAGTGGGTGGTGGGATAAAGACGGAGGAGGATGTGAGTGTATTATTGCAAAATGGCGCAGATAAAATATCGGTGAATACTGCTGCATTTTTAGACCCCACCATTATTAATCGGTTTGCTAAAAATTTTGGCAGTCAATGTGTTGTATTAGCGATTGATGCAAAATGTGAGGCCGATAATAATTGGTATGTTTATTTGAATGGAGGTCGAGAAAAGACCGAAAAATTAGTTACTGAATGGGCAAAAGAAGCAGTGGATTTAGGGGTAGGTGAAATATTATTAACTTCTATGAATCATGATGGAACCAAACAAGGTTTTGCATTAGATATCACTGCGCAATTGGGAGAAAGTTTGCCTGTCCCCATTATTGCTTCTGGTGGTGGAGGAAATGAGCAACATTTTTATGATGTATTCACGCAAGGCAAGGCAGATGCCGCTTTGGCTGCTAGTATCTTTCATTATAAGGAAGTTGCTATTCCTGATTTAAAACAATTTTTGAGTAAAAAAGGAATACCTATAAGATTATAAACATTAATTAATTTAAATTATGAATATCAATTTTTCAAAATACACTGATAATTTAGTGCCAGCAATTGTTCAAGATGCCAACACAAAGGCAGTTTTAATGATGGGCTTTATGAATCAAGAAGCAATAGATGCTACATTATCTCAGGGGAAAGTTACTTTCTTTAGTAGATCAAAATCCAGATTATGGACTAAGGGAGAAGAGAGTGGTAATTTCTTGAATTTTGTAAACATGTCCGTAGATTGTGATAACGATACCATTTTAATACAAGCTGTCCCTTTGGGACCTGTTTGTCATAATGGAACGGATACTTGTTGGGGCACTGAAAACAAAGCGTCTAATACCGCATTTTTGGAAACATTAGAAGCGGTGATTGCACAAAGAAAAACAGCAGCCGCTGATACTTCCTATGTGGCTAGTTTATTCGCTAAAGGCATAAATAAAATTGCGCAGAAAGTAGGAGAGGAGGCGGTTGAAGTAGTGATTGAAGCAAAAGATAATAACGAAAAACTATTTTTAGATGAATCGGCTGATTTGCTATTTCACTATTTAATTCTATTACAGGCAAAAGGCTATACTTTAAATGATGTTGTGAAAGTATTAGCGGACAGGCATGCAGCTAAGGGGTAAATTTGGGGAAGTCTGGCTTTAGGTAGCTTTAATAAATGACTTTAAGTACTTATATTTGAATTCTAAATGTGCTGTTTGTTAACTCAGCAGCACAAATCAACAAATACAAAACATGAAAAAAATAACACTTGGACTATTTGCACTTTTAGCTATTGCGCAATTGAGTGCTCAGAAATTACAAATTTTTGGAGATTTAAAAAATGTACCTGATGGCACTATTGTTTCATTGGTAGATGGAATGGCCAATAAAACAATTGATTCTTCAAAATCAATTGGCGGAAAATTTACTTTGGGATCTAAAATTGAAAATCCAAGTATTTATGTATTAAGCTTTTCTGGCTTACCTGCAAAAATTCCTGTTTTTGTTGGTAATGATCAAATGAGTATATCAGGCGATATCAAGCAAGCTGAAACAATTGAATATAAAGGCTCGGCAAGTCAGGATTTATACCTTACTTATATGAAATCTTTGACACCTAAAATTCAAGGATTATTCGGTGATAAATCTTTGGCAGCTTCACCTGCGGGGGCTAGTGCAAAAGATTCATTGGCCAAACAAATTGAATTAAAAGAAGCTGACTTAACTACGGCAATTACAAATTTATTAAAGAGTAATAATCAATCTCCAGTTTCTACTTTATTCTTAATTCAAACTACAAATTTTGTTCCTTACATTAAGGATCATATTGCAGACCTATATGCTTTGTTAGATGGTCAAGCTAAAAAAGGACCATTTGCTGATTTAATTGAGAAGTCTTTACAATCTGCGGGTATTGGAAGAGTTGGTTCAGTGTTGCCAGAGTTTAAACAAAATGATGTGAATGGCAAATCTGTTAGCTTAAGTTCATTAAGAGGAAAGTATGTATTGATTGATTTTTGGGCAAGCTGGTGTGGTCCATGTAGAGCTGAAAACCCAAATGTAGTTAAAGCATATAATGCATATAAAACAAAAGGCTTCACTATTTTAGGTGTATCGCTAGATCAAGACAAGGCAAAATGGTTAGATGCTATTAAAAAAGATGGGTTAACATGGACACATGTAAGTGACTTAAAGTATTGGAACAATGAAGTGGCAGTTCAATTTGGCATTCAAAGTATTCCAGCTAACTTTTTAATTGACCCAAAGGGTGTAGTGATTGGAAAGGATTTGAGAGGTGAAGATTTAGAGAAAATCTTAGCTTCTAATATTAAGTAATTATTAGATTGAAATAAATAAAGCACTAAACTTAAGACTGCCCCCAAAAAGTTAGACACTTAATGGGGGCATTTTTATTTCAATCATTTTAGGGGGTTAATTTCGAATACGCTGATTCGTCAAAACCAATTACAAGTACTTTTCCATTTTCTTCAATTAAAGGACGACGAATTACCGATGTTTTTTCCATCATTAAATCAATCGCAGCTTTCTGTGAATTAATTTTCTCTTGAACTTCTTTAGGCAATTGCTTCCAAGTAGTTCCTTTTTTATTAATTAATGCCTCCCATCCAATTTGTGTTGACCAATTTTTTAGCTGAGTTGCAGTAACACCTTTCTTTTTGTAATCATGAAATTCGTAAACAATTTCATTTGCTTTTAACCAGTCTAAAGCTTTTTTTACAGTGTTACAATTAGGGATTGCGTAAACAGTTTTCATTGTATACTTTGTTGCGAAGGTTTTGAAATTATTTCATATATTTTTTACCTAACCAGCTTTCACTAATAGGTTGCATCCACTTAGTTTCCATCTCTGCTTTGTTTGCCACTAAATTATTAAAATACAAAGTGTCTTTATGTAAAATTCCATTTTCTAATGCATATGCTACCTGTGCCATTGGGATGGTTTGTACTGTATCTTTAACCCAAAATGCTAAAAGTTCTCTGTTAAACATTTGCACACCTGTCATTTTTTCAATTTCTTTAATGACATGAACCGAGCTGTCAGTACTACATCCGCCAACTGTCGTGAATGATTCATCGGCCATGAGTATTATAAATTGTCCATAAAGGGCAGTTGCAAATCCTTTTACAGGTGCTCCATGGCTTTTCCAGGTATTAATAAAATTTTCCAATAAATCTTCAATTTTGAATAATTCACCCATAGTGAAAGTTCGATTGGATTGATAAATCCACAATTTTGATTGAGGATGAAAATTGACAGGCAATATGGTGGCTAAATCTACGGTCATTTTATAATAAATTAAATAATAAAAATTAATGCTTACTTTTTGTAATCTATTTAAAGTATTGTTATTGAATTGCTTTAGCGATTATTTCTGCAATATCTAATACTTCAGTTTTAACTTCCTCATCTCTATTTTTAATACCATCATTCATCATGGTATTGCAAAAAGGACAGGCACTTGCTACAAAATCTGCCTTGGTTTCAATGGCTTCATCAGCACGTTCTGTGTTAATACGCTTTTCTCCTTTTTCTTCCTCTTTAAACATTTGCGCACCTCCAGCGCCACAGCAAAGTCCTTTAGATTTACATCTTTTCATTTCGCGCAATTCCATATCTAAACTTTCTAATACTTTTCGAGGTGCTTCATAAATTTCATTTGCTCTACCTAAATAGCAACTATCATGGTAAGTAATGGATTTCCCTTTCCATTCATTACTGTCTGTGAATTTTATTTTTCCTGACTCAATTAATTCTTGTAAAAAAGTAGTGTGATGAATTACGTCATATTCACCGCCCAATACAGGATATTCATTTTTTAGGGTATTAAAACAATGAGGACAAGTAGTTACAATTTTTTTGATACCATAACCATTTAAAATTTGAATGTTTTGGTAGGCCATCATTTGAAACATAAACTCATTTCCTGCTCTACGCGCAGGATCTCCGGTACAGGCTTCTTCCTTTCCAAGTATTGCATATTGCACGCCTGCTTTGTCTAAAATTGTGGCAAACGCTTTAGTAATTTTTTGGGCCCTTTGATCATAACTTCCCGCGCAACCTACCCAAAAAAGGATTTCTGGTTGTTCTCCTTTTGCCATGAATTCTGCCATTGTGCTTACTTTCATACAATCTTATTTTGAACGTACTTTAATTAATTTGTTATAGTTATGATTGTGCCGTCCATGCATCTCTTTCATCGGGAGAGAACTTCCAAGGGGCAAAATTATTTTCAATATTACTGAACATTCCATTCCATTCAGAAGGCGCATTGCTTTCCTCCATAATCAAAGATCTTCTTAATTCCATTATAATATCCAGTGGGGAAATGCTTACGGGACATTCCTCCACGCAAGCATTGCATGTTGTACAGGCTCTCAATTCTTCAACACTAATATAATCGTGCAACAATGATTTTCCGTCATCAATAAATTGCTTGTTTGTATCCATATTTTTACCCACTTCTTCTAATCTATCTCTTGTAGACATCATTATTTTTCGAGGGCTTAATAATTTGCCAGTACTATTGGCAGGGCAGGCTGAACTACATCTACCGCATTCGGTACAGCTATATGCATCCATAAGATTTTTCCAACTTAAATCCATTACATCTTTTGCTCCAAATTTATCAGAATTCGGGGCATTGGTTGGAGCTAGCTCAGGCTGCATTGCATACAAAACTTCATTCTGTATTGATTTCATATTGTGCATTTCACCTTTTGGCAATAAAGATGCATAATAAGCATTTGGGAATGCTAAAATAATATGCAAATGTTTTGAGTAAGGTAAATAATTCATGAATGCGTATATACCCAAAATATGTAACCACCATGTAATATGTTCAATGGTACTTAATTGTGATTCAGTAAACCCTTTTAGTAATGGCTGAATATGAGATGAAATAATAAAATTAGTTTTAGTGTCCGCGGAGTTCATGAGTAAAAACAAACTCATTAAAACTATTTCTGTAATTAATATGGCATTGGCGTCAGAACGTGGCCAACCATTTAAATCCTTACTTATAAATCTTTTTAATTGGATAATATTTCTTCTTGAAAAAAATACAATACATGCAATTAAAACTAAGGCAGCTAAAATTTCAAAACTGTTGATGAGGAAATTATAAAATATGCCTAAAAAATTCGAGAAAAGTCGATGATGGCCGGTTGTCCCATCAGCAATAATTTCTAATAATTCAATATTAATTATAATGAATCCAACATATACTATGATATGTAAGAAAGCGACAAGTGGATTACGAAACATTTTCTTTTGTCCAAGCGCTAACAGAAAAACATTTTTCCATCTACGAATAGGTTGGTCGGTAAGGTCAATATCTTTTCCGATTGAAATATTCCGTTTAATTGCAAGCAGTTTCTTACTAAATAAATATAAGGCTATTGCAGTTGTAAGGCCAAATAAAAGCTCCGATAGGTATGCCATATTATGGATTTGAAAAATACGATTAGGTTCCATACAAATTTAATCCATTTCGGCCTTGAATAGCTTCCTAATTTCATGAAATAATACAGATTGAAACTATTAAGGCATTTCGGTCATATTTTAAAGGGAATTATTTAATTTGCGAGGTATTCCAAATAAGTATAAAATAGTTAGTGTATGAGTCAGTCAATAGATCAAAAAATAGCTACTTGGTTAGCGGGAAATTATGATGAGACAACTAAACAATCCATTCGAGATTTACAGGCCAATCAGCCTTCCGAATTGGAAGAGTCTTTCTATAAAAATCTTGAATTTGGTACCGGAGGGTTAAGAGGAATTATGGGAGTTGGAACCAATAGAATTAATAAATATACTATTGGAATGGCTACACAAGGTTTTTCAAACTATTTGGCAAAAGCATATCCTGGTGAAAAAATTAGTGTTGCCATTGGACATGATAGCAGAAATAATTCAAGATTTTTTGCCGAAACTACTGCGCAGGTTTTTGCAGCTAATGGATTTACAGTTTATTTATTTGAAGCATTAAGACCAACCCCGGAATTAAGCTTTGCAATTAGGCATTTAGGTTGTAAAGCTGGTGTGGTATGTACTGCATCACATAATCCCAAAGAATATAATGGGTATAAAGCATATTGGAATGATGGTGGACAATTGGTACCGCCACATGATAAAAATGTGATTGCCGAAGTAGAAGCGATTCAGTCAGTAGATGAAGTAAAATGGTCAGGAGGCGAAGCGAATATTCAATTGTTAGATAACAATATGGATGATGCTTACATTAAAATGGTGAAATCCTTAAGTGTATATCCTGAAGTCATTGCTGAGCAAAAAGATTTAAAAATTGTATATACTCCAATTCATGGCACAGGTATTACATTGGTGCCTAAAGTATTGGCTGAATTTGGATTTACTAATGTACATATAGTAGATGAACAGGCTACCCCTGACGGAAATTTTCCAACAGTAAAATATCCTAACCCGGAAGAAAGTGAAACTATGAGTATTGGGTTATTAAAGGCAAAAGCCTTGGATGCTGATATATTATTAGGTACCGATCCTGATGCGGATAGAGTGGGAGTGGGTGTAAAAAATCACAAAGGAGAATGGGTTTTAATGAATGGAAATCAAACTGCAGTATTAGCATTTGCATATATGATGGAGGCACGCCGTGCAAAAGGTATTGCAAAGCCCAATGATATGGTAATTACTACCATCGTTACATCTGAAATGATTAATGAAGTTGCAAAACAAAATGAGGTAGCTTGTTACAATGTTTTAACTGGCTTTAAATGGATTGCTGAATTAATCAAGGAAAAAGAAGACAAAGAGCATTATGTAATTGGTGGAGAAGAAAGCTTTGGATTAATGATTGGGGATCAAATTAGAGATAAAGATGCAGTAAGTGCAGTTGCCTTATTGTGTGAGATGGCAGCATATGAAAAAAGCAAAGGCAGAAGTTTGTTTGACAAAATGATAGAGCTGTATGTGCAGTATGGATTTTATTATGAAACCCTCATTAGCATAACTAAGAAAGGGATGAATGGCCAGCAAGAAATTGCTCAAATGATGGAAGGTTATCGTCAGGCTCCACCAAGTTTAATTAATGGGTCTAAAGTGGCTACTTTATTGGATTATGAACTACAAAAAGGCACGAATTTGTTAACTGGAGAAACCTGGAAAATTAACTTACCTAAAAGTAATGTGTTGCAATTTGTAACGGAGGATGGTAGTAAAATTTCAGCAAGACCAAGTGGAACCGAACCTAAAATTAAATTCTATTTTAGTGTTAATACCAATTTAGAAAACCCAGCAGCATTTGATGAAAAATATGCATTATTGCAAAACAAAATAAATGGTATCATAGCTGATATGAAGTTAAATTAATCAAGTCTATGAGAATCACAAAAGATGAATTTTTACACAAAGGACTACGAGAAAAGTTAGTACTTCAATTAAGGGAAAAAGGAATTGCAGATGAAAACGTATTAAATGCAATTGGTAAAATTCCTAGACATTTCTTTCTTGATTCTGCCTTTGATAAAATAGCTTATGAGGATAGGGCGTTTCCTATTGATGCAGACCAAACGATATCGCAGCCATATACTGTTGCGTATCAAACTGAATTATTGAAAATAAAAAAAGGGGATAAGGTACTTGAAATTGGCACTGGTAGTATGTATCAAACTACTATTTTAGCTGCACTTGGGGCAAAGGTATATACTATTGAAAGGCAACAAGCCTTGGCAAATAAAACAAAAACTTTTTTATTTAGAGAACAATATCCGGATGTTTTTTTCTTTTTCGGAGATGGATTTTTAGGACTTCCAAATGAAGCACCCTTTGATAAAATTATTATTACTGCTGCAGCGCCTAATGTCCCTGAAAAATTATGGGATCAATTAAAAGTTAAAGGAATCATGGTGATTCCTGTAGATGAGTCAGATGGAGTGCAAAGGATGTTGAGACTTACTAAGAAAAAAGATGGGATGGCTAAGAAAGAATCATTTGAAGCATTTTCATTTGTCCCCATGTTATGCGGCAAAGAAACAAAGTAACAGTACATATACGAAGAATAAAAAAATCCAAACTTAATGAAGTTTGGATTTTTTTATGATTGTCATAATTTATTTAAGCTTTATTGCGGTGGCATTGAATCCATTCCGCCACCTTCATCGCCTTTAGTACTTTTTCTTCTTAATAAGTTTACATCAAACTTGCCAAAGCGGTAACTAAAATTAACTCTAAACATTTGTTGGTCTCTTACACGAGAAACATTTTGAATAAAGTATTGGCTTTCTGAGTAAGTCTTATTTACCCTAGTTTTAAATACGTCATTAACATTGAAAGATAAACTTGCTGTCTTTCCACCTTTTAATGTCCAATCTTTTTTAATTGCCATATCGAAATCATAGGAAGGGAAGTTATATCCTTGTGCAGTTGATTGAGGGCCACCCCAGCCACCACCCATTGGACCTCCTCGGCCACCTCCGCTGCTGCTTCCGCCTGGAGGTAAGATAGTTTTAGCTTGGTATTGACCACTGAATTGATAACTAAATCCGCCTGGTAATTTAAAAGTGTTATTCATTTTACTAAACCAGCTTGTTAAATCGTTATCAATGCTTTGTCCGGGAATTGTTGCGTTGATTGCAGATTTAAACAAGTTAAAACTTAAGTTCATATCCCACCACTTTGTAATGGCTGTTTTATTGCTTAATTCTAATCCGTAAACGGTTGCTGTATTTGCATTTATGGAAGAACTAAAATAAGCGCTATCTAATGTGCTAGATGCTCTGTTAATATCTCTATAAACATAGCTTGTAATTAAATCAGTGCTGTATTTGTAATAAGCAGTTGCTAAAAAATTAGCGCCTTTAGCATATGCATTATTATATGCAACTTCAAATGAATGTGTAAATTGTGGTTTTAAACCAGGGTTACCTACACTAATATTTTGCGGATCACTGTAGTCTGGGAAAGGTAATAATTGAAAGAAATTCGGAGGGCTAATTCGCTTTGAGTAATTGAATTGTAAATCCTGTTTGTCATTTACCTTATAGTTAATAAATGCACTTGGGAATAACGAAATTGGGTAGCTAGAATGGAATGGTAATGAATCCAAACCTTTTTTGTTCAAAATATTTCCATCGTAAGCTCTACTTTCAGCTCTCAATCCCAATTGGAAACTCCATTTATTCTTTTTCATATTCAAATTAGAATAAGCTGCATATACTTTTTCGCCATATTGATATTGACTACTAATGGCATCAATCAAAATATCATTTCTAAACTGGTCTCTTTTATTGTATTCACTTCTGTCGCTATATTTTAAACCAGCTTCAAACTTTACATCATTCTTAAGTTCACGTGCGTAATCAATATTAAAAGTGTAATTTTTATTATTACCATTACCAGCACTTCGTTGGTTCAATAAACTCGAATTTATAATTGACCAGTTATTGTTGTCTGCTTCGTTGTAATTGAAGTCGGCAGATAATTCATGGCCTTTATCTGCGAATAAGTGCTTGTAACTAAATTGCCCACCTTTATTTAAGAAATTAAATTTAGAATTGTTTAATAAGTTATAATCTTTTCCCGCATTAAAAGGATTTAATTTGCCATTGATGGTTGAGTCAATTTGTTGTGTGCCTGCATTTGACATTCCACCTTGCATAATATTTGCGTATAGCGAAAATGTATTTCTATTATCAGCAAAGTAGTCTACGCCAGCTCTGTAAAAATCAAAAGATCCATTTCCATTACTATTATTAATTGTTCTAACACTTGTAGGTGTTGAACTACCTAATATTTGACGATCATTTGTAGAGGTGCTAATTGATTTTCTTCCATTTACATTTGCATTTAATGAAAAGTTGAATTTGCTATCACGTAAATTCATATCGCCGCCGCCATTGAATTTTCCGCGCATATCTACACCAGCTCTTATACCACCATTGTAACCATTTTTTCTATTCTTTTTCAAAACAATATTTAAAATACCTGCATTGCCACCAGTTGCATCATATTTTGCAGATGGGTTGGTAATGATTTCAACACGATCAATAATGTCAGCTGGAATTTGATCCATTGTCAAAGTAGTTGGTCTGTTGTCAATTAATAAAGTGGGTGCAGCATTTCTTAATGTTACATTACCATCAATATCTACGTTTAAGTTGGGGATACTTTTCATTACTTCTACAGCAGTTTGCCCTTGACTTGTCAAATTCTTTTCTACATTGAAAATTTTTCTATCAATTCCCATTTCAAATTGCGGCTTAGCCGAGCTAGAAACAGTTACGGTTTTAAGGTCTTCTGTTGAAGTTTCTATTTTAATGTTGCCTAAATCTTTATCAACCATTGCCAACATATCTTGCATATTTTGGCCTGCACCCATTTTTAAATTAAAACTTAAAGCTTTTTCCAATTTCTTAAATCCTACACCAGATACGATTAACTTGAAATTGCCCATAACAGGTAAGTTTTCAAAACTAAAATCCCCATTTGCAGCACTTAACATAGTACCTAAAATTACCTCTGAACTCTTTTTGGTTGCAGGGTCAAATTTTGTGCCTTTCAATTGAAGGGTAACTCCGTCAACAGCTTTGTTGTTAGCGTCTACTATTTTACCATAAAAGTGGCCCATATTATTGGCGCCCGCACCGGCTCCTCTAGCTGCAGCTCCAGGATATTGTGCAAATGAATTGATCTGTACTAAGAACGCGAAAACTAAAATTGATATATATTTCATAATTGATTAGATACGATTTGTTTGTTAAGGTTTATACCAATTGCAAATATCCTTTATATTATCTAAGGATGGCGATTGGTTTATATAAACGGCAATTAAAGTAGATGAGCAAGTATAAGTGTTATGATACCCCAAAATAGGCCAATTGCAAAGGCGATTATCCTAAATTTTCTTGTTGCCTTTAATAAAGTAGGCTCTAAAATAGCCCGCCATTTTGTTTCTATATTATTTGTAAAATCTTGTTTAGTATTATGTAAAAACTGGTTCAAAATTGCAGGAAAAATAAGTTCAAGTTCTTCAAGAAAGATAGATTTTAATTGAGTAACTGTTTTATCACCTATGAACATGGAAATCATAGGCATCTTTTCGCCTAATTTATGTGTAAAAAACTGATCGAATTGAGTATCAATTAGGGGTATTAGTGCTTTAAATTGAGCATTGGTTGTGGATTGAGACAGGATTGATTCTATTTGTATAGATTCAATCTTATTTTTTAAACCACCATTCCAAGACATGAAGATTGCTTTAATAAATAACCAAGCAATAAACCATCCTAAAATGGCGCTCATAAAAGGAATAACAAATAAATACATACAATGAGATTTACAAAAAAACCTACCCCAATTGGGATAGGTTTTCGGGGGAGAACGATGGGTCTCGAACCCACGACCTACAGTGCCACAAACTGTCGCTCTAACCTACTGAGCTACGCCCTCCATTTAGGGCTGCAAAAATACACTAAATCCTCAATCAATAAAAGTTGTTTAGCATCTTTTTATAAAATTATGGTAAAAAAGAGGCTCTTTGATGCTATTTGTATGCTTGGATAGGCAATTTGCGCTATTTTTGAAATACTTCATGCACGCAATTATGACATATGTACAAAAAAACAAGTGGAAATTTTTTACCACTTTAGTATTAATAGGAGGATTGTTTTTTGCTTTTAATACATTCAAAACTGGTTCAAACGAGTCACCAGAATTAAGGCACAGAAAACTACTTTCTACCGTTGGACATTTATTAGAGAGTGAACACTATAATCCACGTAAAATAGATGATCAATTTTCATCTGAAGTTTTTGATGCTTATTTAAAAGCATTGGATCCGGAAAAAAATATTTTCTTAAAGTCTGATATAGTTGATTTATCTGTTTACCGAAAATCAATTGATGATGAAATTCATGGTGCAAAAATTGAGTTTGAGCCAGCTGCGAATAAAATATTTGAACTTCGATACAAGGAATCTAAATTGATTGTTGATTCTGTTGTGAAATATGCGTTTGATTTTAATATTGATGACTCTATAAAATTAGAAACAGATAGTGTTAGCTATCCTGCTAATCAGAAAGAAAGGTTTGATCGCTGGTATAAAATTATTAAATATAAAACCTTAGAGCGTTATGCTACTTTAAAAGAAGAAAGAGATACACATGGTAAGTTGAATGATAATAAATTGGATTCCGCTAAATCAAAGACCGAAGATAAATTCGTTTATAAGTCTGATTCTTTGCTTGAAACAGAATCGCGTAATTTAATTGCAAAATCATATCGCAAACGATTTGAGCAACAGGATAAAACTTTTAATGAAGAAAAGAAGTTCGATTTATTTTTAAATGCAATTACTGGCTTAATGGATCCGCATACTGATTACTTTGCTCCAGTTGAAAAGCGTTCTTTTACGGAACAAATGAGTGGAGTTATTTATGGTATTGGCGCACAATTAGGTGCAGATGATAATGGTGTAAAAATTGCAGCCATTACACCAGGTGGACCGGCTTGGAAATCGGGTCAATTAGTTGTAAATGATGTTATTATTAAAATTGCACAAGGTCCCGAAGAACCTGTTGACATTGCAGGCTACGAAGTTACGGATGCAGTTAAATTGATTCGTGGTGATTTAGGAACCGAAGTAAGATTGACTGTTAAAAAGCCAGATGGTGGCATTAAGATAGTTGTATTAAAAAGAGAGAAAATTGTTTTAGATGAGGGCTATGCGCGCAGTGCTGTAATTTCTAAAGGCAATGAAAAAATTGGGTACATATTACTTCCTGATTTTTATGCTGATTTTGATAGAGAGGAAGGAGCAAGATGTTCAAGAGATGTTGCCAATGAGGTTAAGAAGTTGAAAGCTGAAAATGTAAATGGAATTATTATAGATGTTAGGTATAATGGCGGAGGCTCTTTATATGAAGTAGTGCAAATGGTTGGTTTATTTATTGACAAAGGACCAGTTGTGCAAATTAGAGATAAGGAGGGCCGTTCTCAGATATTAGCTGATGAAACGCCTGGAACTTTATATGATGGCCCTTTGGTGGTGATGGTAAATGAATTTAGTGCTTCGGCAAGTGAAATTTTTGCGGGTGCAATACAAGATTATAAAAGAGGACTTATTGTAGGAAGCACTTCCACTTATGGAAAGGGTACGGTTCAAAGAAATGTTGCATTTGGAAAACCTTTGGATTCTTTGGGTATTCAAACTGAATACGGCGCAGTAAAGTTGACCTTCCAAAAGTTTTATAGAGTGACAGGAAGTTCAACCCAAAGAAAAGGGGTAGAGTCCGATGTTGTATTGCCTGATGAATATGAATTCCTGAAATATCGAGAAAAAGACAATCCATCAGCTTTAAGTTGGGATGTTATTCAAAAAGCTAAATTCCAACCGTATGAAGGATTGTACGGTATTGATAAAATAGCATCAATTGCTAAACAAAAAATTGAAGCGGATACTAATACGATAAAGTTTAAGAAAAATTTAAAATGGGTTTCTGCACAAATGGAACATGCTGTTTATTTAAAATTGGATAAGTATATTCAATATAAAAAACAAGTGCAGGCGGTGATTCAGCAAAATGAAAATATTTTGAAATTAAAAGATCCAATGCAAGTTGCTCCTTTAAAAGTAGATCATGATAAATTTTACAACAATCCAGATAAATCCAAGCAAGATAGATATCAAGCATGGTTAAAATTGTTGGCTAAAGACAATCAAATTAATGAGTCTACAAAATTGTTGAGTAGTTTTAAATCAACATCTGCCTCTGCTAAAAAATAAAGAGGGGGAATAAAGCAAAATAAGATGCAGGTGACAAACAAGCAGTCCGAAGAGAAAAAGTGGCATGTAATATATACAAAATCGAAATGGGAAAAAAAGGTCGATGAATTACTTGTTCAACGTGGGCATGAAAGTTGGTGCCCTGTAAAAATGGAAGAGAGAAGGTGGAAGGACAGAAAGAAAATAATTTATACGCCACTTTTTAGATCCTATGTTTTTGTAAAAGCTTCTAAGGAAGATTATACAAAAATACTTTCAACCAATGGGGTTGTCAATTTCTTGTATTTTGAAAAAAAGCCCGCCATTATTAGAGACAACGAAATCGAAGAGATAAGAAAGTATCTTGGATTGTCAACTAAGGATACTTTAATCGAAATAATTGATATGTCCAACCTGTCGCCACAAACAAAAGTATCCATCAATCAGGGATTGTTTATGGGTCGTAGGGGTGAAGTTGTTAAGGCAAATAAAAACACAGTTTTTGTTAGAATTGAAAGCCTTAAAATGATGATGATTGTCGAGTTCAAGGTCAATGACATATCGCCCATTTAAAATTCAAAATAAAGTCGTGACTAGTTAATTTTCCAGTCTACAATTGCATTGCTCCATTCCTCTCTAAATGGAGTTGTAATTCTTATGTAATTGTCAGTATACCCTTCAAGCATTGCAATATCACTTGGGTCTTTTTGTTTGATGGATTCAAATAACACGGGTCTTGTTTCACCAACATGTTGTGCATTAAAATATTGCTGTTTTTGATAAGATAAGTTACGCAATATTTTATTTCTTTCATTACGAACCGACATGGGCACAACTGGCTTAATATCCAAAGCCTTTGTCATTGCTCTTTCGGAATATGTAAATACATGCAAATAGGAAATGTCTAATGCATGAATAAAATCAAAACTTTCTTTAAAATAGGCATCAGTTTCACCAGGAGATCCTACTATTACATCTACTCCAATACAAGCATGTGGCATAATACTTTTAATGCTTTTAATGCGTTCAGCATATAATTCACTATTGTATCGTCTTTGCATTAACTTAAGTACAGTATCAGAGCCACTTTGTAATGGTATATGAAAATGAGGCATAAAGCTTTTACTTTTTGCCACCCATTCTATTATTTCATTTGTTAATAAATTTGGCTCAATGGAAGATATACGATAACGTGGAATTTTCGTTTGTTCCTCTAAGGCTTTTACGAGTTCAAAGAAATTTTCATTGTGCTTTTTCCCACCATCACCACCTTTTCCAAAATCGCCCAAATTGATGCCGGTCAATACTATTTCTTGTACTCCATTTTCGGCTAATGCATTAGCTTGTTTTACCACATTCTCAATACTGTCACTTCTGCTTTTGCCTCTTGCCATTGGAATGGTGCAAAAAGAGCAACTATAATCACATCCATCTTGCACTTTTAAGAAAGTACGTGTCCGATCATTTACCGAAAATGAAGCATTGAATCCAGATACAGTTTCAATATCACAGCTACAAATTTTTGCTTCTTCTCCCTTGGTTAAAGTTGATAGATGCTGAATAAGGTTAAATTTTTCAGCAGCTCCTAAAACTAAATCAACACCTGGAATATCTGCAATTTCTTTAGGCTTTAACTGAGCGTAACATCCTGTAATCACCACGAAGCTTTCGGGAGCACGTCTTTGTATTCTCCTTACCAATTGCCTGCATTCTTTGTCGGCATTTTCCGTAACCGAGCAGGTATTGATAACATACACATCCGCTTTGTCCGTAAAAGCTTTCTTCTCAAAACCTTCCTGTTCTAGTTGCCTAGAGAGGGTAGAGGTCTCTGAAAAATTTAATTTACAGCCTAGTGTGTGAAAAGCTACTGATCGGGTATTGCTCATGGGCCACAAATATAAAAAACCTTAAGGGAACCCGGAAATCTTAAAATATTCTTAATTAACGCCTTAATTTCCAATTTTGCCTAGATTAGGTTAAGTTTGCAACTACTAAAAATGTCAATATGGACTTTAAAAAAGTGAATAATTGGACAGGGTGGATCGTAGCCCTAATTGCATGTACTGTTTATGTAATGACCACCGAGGCTACCGGGAGTTTCTGGGATTGCGGTGAATTTATTAGCAGTGCCTATAAATTACAAATTCCGCATCCGCCAGGAGCACCAATGTTTGTGCTTTTAGGTCGTTTATTCATAATTCTATTTGGGGATAATCCCCTTACCGCAGCTAAGGCAGTGAATATCATGAGTGCTTTGGCAAGTGGATTTACCATTCTATTTTTATTTTGGAGTATTACGCATTTTGCAAAAAGAATGGTTCAAAAAGGAACTGAAACATTGAGCAATGCACAAGTAATTTCTATAATGGGTGCCGGTATTGTAGGGGCATTGGCTTATACATTTACAGATTCATTTTGGTATAGTGCTGTGGAAGGTGAAGTATATGCATTAAGTTCATTCTTTACCGCGTTGGTATTTTGGGCGATATTAAAATGGGAACATAAAGCAGATCAACCAGGCTCGGACAAGTGGATTATATTTATTTTTTACATGATGGGTATTTCCATTGGTGTTCACTTGCTAAACCTTTTGACAATTCCTGCAATTGTAATGGTTTATTATTTCCGTAATTATAAAGCAAGTTTGAAAGGCGGGTTATTAGCTTTTTTCATTGGCGTAATAATCACTGGTTTTATTCAAGTATTCTTAATTCAGTACACCATTAAATGGGCTGGTGCATTTGATGTTGCATTTGTAAATAGTTTTGGGTTGCCATTTTTTAGTGGATTTATATTCTTTTTTGTTTTAGTTGCGGCAATTCTTTCTTTTGGAGTATACTTTGCGAACAAGAAAGGGTTTTATTTCTTGAAATTAGGAATTTGGTCAATCGTATTTTTCTTGTTAGGGTATACTAGCTATTTAACAACTATGGTTCGTTCTAATGCAGATCCTTCAGTAGATATGTATAATGTGGACAATCCAGTTACATTGGTTGGTTATTTAGGAAGAGAGCAATATGGCGATTGGCCTATTTTATACGGACCTGACTTTGTTGATAAAGTTGATAATATTGAAGGAAGTGATCAATATGTTAAAGGACCGTTAGGGTATGATTTAGCTGGGAAAAATTACAAGCGTGATTGGTCTTCAGCTCCATCGGCGCATTTGTTCCCTAGAATGTGGGATGGTGAAAATGATAGAGGTCAATTAGATAGCTATAAAGCATTTGGTGGCGTGGTTGACGGGGAGCCTCCAACCTTACTAAATAATATTAAGTACTTTACCAATTATCAATTTGGATTTATGTACTTGCGTTATTTCTTGTGGAATTTTGCAGGCAAACAAAATGATTTACAAGGATTTGGAAATGTGCGTGACGGAAATTTCATAACTGGAATTTCATTTGTAGACAATGCATTATTTGGTGATCAATCTAAATTGCCAGATTCTATTAAAAATCAAAATAAGGCCCATAACACATTATTTATGTTGCCGTTTATTTTAGGCATCATTGGTTTTATTTACCAAGCACAAAAAGCCAAAAAGGATTTTGTGGTCACTGGATTATTATTCTTCTTTACTGGTATTGCCATTGTATTGTATTTGAATCAAGTAAGCTTACAACCACGTGAGCGTGACTATGCATATGTTGGTTCGTTTTATGCTTTTGCAATTTGGATAGGGTTGGGTGTTTTACAAATTGTTGAATGGTTTACCAAAGTGATGAATCAACGTGTAGCTGCTATTTTAGCCACGCTGATTTGTTTATTAGCGGTGCCTACTTTAATGGCACAACAAGAATGGGATGATCACGATAGAAGCCAAAAAACATTGCCTCGTGACTTAGCTAGAGATTATTTGGAAAGCTGTCCTCCTAATGCTATTTTATTTTCTTTTGGAGACAATGATACCTATCCATTATGGTATGCGCAGGAAGTGGAAGGTATTCGCCCTGATGTTAGAGTAGTTGTAAATAGCTTATTAGGTTCAGATTGGTATATGAAAGAGCTAAGATATAAAGTAAATCAAAGTGATAAATTTGATGTTATATTTAGTGAAGAGCAGGTAGCTGGTAACAAATTAAATGTTGCTTATTACAATGCCTTACCAGAATTTGGTGAAAAATCTTACCATAATTTAGATTCAGTATTACGTTATGTTGTTGCAGATCCTTCAGGGAAATACCAAGCATCAACTCCAGAGGGGCCAGTTAATATTTTTCCTACGCACAAATTTAAAGTGCCTGTTAATAAAGCAAATGCAATCGCTGCAGGTATTGCTAAGCCAACAGACAATATTGTAGATGAATTATTAATTGATTTTAATCCTAATCGTCAATACATGGTTAAAAATGAAATGGCGATGTATGCCATCATTGCAACTTCTCAATTTAAGCGCCCTGTATGCTTCACTTCACTTCAGGAATTAAAAGAGTTAGGGCTTGATAAATATGTTCGTCAAACGGGCATGTCATATCAATTGGTACCAGTATTGGGTGACGGCGCAACAGTAGATACAGATGCCGCTTATAAAAATATCATGACTAAGTTTGCATTTGGCAATGCTAAGAATCCAACTGTTTATTATGACGAGGAAAATAGACGTCATTTAAATTCAATTCGTTACAGTGTTGCTCAAGTAGCTACAGCATTATCAATGGAAGGCAAGAAAGATAAAGCAAGAGATATTTTGAGAAAGGTGGATGGCGAAATGAATGAAAAAAGCTTCCCTTATGCTATGACTTCTAACAGAGGAAATCAGCATGATTATTTTTCATACGTTTTCTTGCAAGCTTGCTATGCAGCCGATGAAGATGCATTGGCAAAGAAAATTGCAGGATTATTAACAAAAGATTTGAAGCAACAAATTACATACTATAGGTCATTAGGAGATAATATGTCTGAAGATCAGTTTTTGCAAAATTGCGAATTGGCTTATCAAGGTAAACCCAATGCGCTTTCAAATAAACAAATGTCATTTGTTCAAGAAAGTTTAAGCTCTTATCAGTTATTAAATACAATTGAAAAGATGGGTGAAGAGTTTGCTAAGTTGAAAACTGCAAATAAGTAGTAGAAAAATTTTCCTAATACGACAAGAGGCCCGCAATTGCGGGCCTCTTGTCGTATTACAGATGTTTATTGTAATTATTAAAGTGAATGTATTTGTTAAACTAAATCTTTCAGTTTCTCAATCACTTTATCAATTTCTTCAGTAGTGTTGTTTTTTGAAAAAGAGAAACGAATGGTTGAGATATTATCCCCTTTCCCTAAGGCGCTTATAACATGAGATCCTTGTTGTGCACCACTTGAACAGGCACTTCCACCACTAGCGCAAATATGATTTATGTCCAGGTTAAATAACATCATTTCGGACTTTTCATTTTTAGGGAAGTTTACACTTAATAAAGTATATAAGCTATCTCCAAAAGTATCACCATTAAAACTTACGCCAGGAATTTGAGCAATTAATTGGTCATGCATATACTTGCGTAATGAGTTGATGTAAGCACTATCTTTTTCGTAATGTTCTGTTGCCATTTCGAGTGCCTTTGCAAATCCAACAATGCCATACAAATTCTCGGTCCCTGCGCGCATATTTCGTTCCTGTGCGCCTCCATGTACTAAGGGACTAATTTTAATATTTTCATTTATGTATAAAATGCCAATACCCTTTGGTCCATGAAATTTATGACCAGCACCTGTAATGAAATCAACAGGTGTTTCGCTTAATTTAAATGGGAAATGGCCAACAGTTTGAACTGTATCACTATGAAAGTAGGCATTGTATTTTTTACAAATTCCACCCACTACATGTAAGTCAATCATATTGCCAATTTCATTATTGGCATGCATAATACTTACAATCGTTTTGTCATTATTTTTTGATAATAATTGCTCTAAATGTATAAGATCAATATGACCATTAGATAAAATGTTTACATAATCTAAACTAATATTAGCAGTTTTAGCTAAATGTTCAACCGAATGCAGCGTCGCATGGTGTTCAATGGGTGAGCTGATAATATGTTTACATCCTAAGTCATAAATGGCGCCATGTAAAATGGTATTGCTACTTTCCGTTCCTCCGCTTGTAAAAAAGATTTCAGCAGGTTTAGCACCTAGGTGTTTGGCCACTGCTTTACGTGCTTGTTCAACAGCCATTCTCGATTCTCTACCATAACTATAAATGGAAGAGGGATTTCCAAATTTTTCAGTCAAGTAAGGCATCATTGCTTCCAGTACTTGAGGATCTAATGAGGTTGTTGCTGCGTTGTCAAAATAAATTCTATCCATATTCGCTAAATTACTTAATTGTGCCAATAATAGCAATGATCTCATCTGCAAGTTGGTCAGCTTCATTTTGAGAAGGTGCTTCCGTATAAATGCGAATGATTGGTTCCGTGTTACTCGATCTTAAATGCACCCACTTATTGTCAAAATCAATCTTAAATCCATCTACTTTATTGATAGCGTACTGGCCAAATTGAGCCTCAAGTGTAGCAAATATTTTAGCTAAAGAAATGTTGCCATCTAAGTCCATTTTTTTCTTACTCATAAAATAAGCTGGGTAACTTGCTCTTAACGCAGAAGTGGTCATTTTTGACTTTGCTAAATGTGTCAAAAATAAGGCGATACCTATTAATGCATCTCTACCAAAATGTAAGTCTGGGATTATGATTCCTCCATTTCCTTCGCCTCCAATAACCGCTGCCTGATTTTTCATCATTGTTACCACATTCACTTCGCCTACTGCACTTGCAAAATAATGACATCCGTATTTTTCTGTTACATCTCTTAGCGCTCTGGTTGAAGACAAATTGCTTACTGTTGCACCTTTTCTATTTTGTAAAATATAATCAGCTACCGCAACCAAGGTATACTCTTCGCCAAACAATTCCCCATCCTCACTTACAAAACATAATCTGTCCACATCAGGATCAACGGCGATACCCAAATGTGCCTTTTCATTTAGCACTGTAGTGCATAGGTCAGTAAGGTGTTCTTTAAGCGGCTCAGGGTTGTGCGCAAAATCACCAGTCATTTCTGCATTCAAAACTTTTATATTAGTAACGCCAATTGCATTTAACAAAGCAGGTACTGTAAAAGCACCTGAACTATTTATGGCATCCACAACAACCGAAAAATTCGCTGCCTTAATTGCATCAATATCCACCAAAGGATACTCCACAATGGCTTTAATATGTTTTTCTAAACTATCATGATTAGCTATTATTTTACCCATTGTATCAACAGATGCATAATTGAAATCTTCATTTGCAGCTAAGGTTAAAATAATCTTTCCTTCCTCTCCATTTACAAATTCTCCTTTTTCATTTAACAATTTTAACGCATTCCATTCCTTTGGATTGTGACTTGCGGTTAAAATAATTCCACCATCTGCCCCCTCAAAAACCACTGCCATCTCTACGGTTGGGGTGGTGCTTAATCCCAAGTGAATTACATCAATTCCCAAGGCTAATAAACTTTGCTCTACTAAAGCCTCCACCATTTCGCCACTCATTCTACCATCTCTTCCTACTACCACTTTTTTGGGTCCAGGAGCTTTGCTTTTAAGCCAGGTTCCGTATGCAGATGCAAATTTTACGATATCAATTGGAGTAAGATTATCATTAGGTTTACCGCCAATGGTTCCTCTGAACCCAGAAATGCTTTTTATAAGAGGCATATTGCTTGTTTTTACTTTTTAAAAAGGATTTACAAATTTACTTTAAATTTTTGCACTTCTTGGTATCTTTATGAAATGATGCAACCCTTTTGGAATGATTTATTGGCGAAGGATAAGGCTTTTTTTGCCATTTTAAATGGTAAATGGACTAACTCCTTTTTTGACACCATCATGCCTTGGGTAAGAGATTCAAAAAATTGGATCCCATTGTATATTGGGATATTGATTTTTTTATTTTACAAATGGGGTAAGAGCGGCTGGAAATGGCTGCTTATGGCTGTTATTAATGTGGCATTGACCGATCAAATTAGCAGTAGTTTTTTTAAGCCTTTTTTTCATAGACTAAGACCTTGTGCCGATCCAGAAATAATGTACCACTCAAGGTTGTTGTTAGCGCATTGTTCTGGTGGATTTAGTTTTACTTCATCGCATGCTGCAAATCATTTTGGTCTTGCAATGTTTATCGTAATGACTATGCAACCATTGTTAAAAAAATATCGATTTGTATTTTTATTTTGGGCGGCTACCATTTCGTATGCTCAAATTTACGTTGGTGTGCATTATCCGCTAGATGTATTTGTTGGTGCGATTATTGGAATAATAGGTGGTTTCCTAAGTAGTAAATTATATTTTAAAATAGCGAATGCTTAATAAATGCAATTATGAATAAAAACACATTCATTCTATTATTGTCAGCTTGTATTGGCTTGTATGCAATTGGAAGCTTTATGATTCCATTAATGGACATTGATGCTGCGCAATATGCTTCAATAAGTAGAGAAATGTTGACAAGAAATAGCTTTTTGCAAGTATTTGATTTGGGAAAGGATTACTTAGATAAACCTCCTATGTTGTTTTGGTTATCAGCATTGTCCATGAAAATTTTTGGTGTGCAAGATTGGGCATATCGTTTGCCTTCATTAATATTTTTAGGAATTTCCTTATATGCTACATTTAAATTTACGCAACTTTATTATGGAGCGTTAACTGCACGCCTTGCCACAATTATTTTAGCAAGCTGCCAAGCTTTCTTTTTAATTGCGCATGATGTAAGAACCGACACCATGTTAGTAGGTTGGGTAATGTTAAGCATTTATTTATTGGCAAAATGGTTTGAGTCTAGTTCATCAAATGTAAAAAAGAGTGCAAAATATTTTTTCTTTGCAATTATCGCGATTGCAGGTGGCATGATGACGAAGGGGCCAATTGCATTGGTGGTGCCCGTTTTAGCCATTGCGCCACATTGGATTGCTCAAAAAAAGTGGGCCTATTTTTTCAAGCCAATTTATATTTTAGGTATCCTTTTATTGGCTTTATTATTGTTCCCGATGAGTTGGGGGTTATATCATCAATATGATTTACATCCAGGTAAATTAATAAATGACCGACCTATAAAATCGGGTTTAGAATTTTATTATTGGACCCAAAGTTTTGGAAGGTATACTGGTCAAAATTATTATAAGGAAATGGGCTATTTCACCTTCTTGCTAGAGAATATGTTTTGGAGTTTCTTGCCTTGGATATTTGTTTTTTTATGGGCATTGTTTGCAAAAGCATTGATTATTTTTAAAGAAGGCTTTTTTAAACCTAGTGCAGAGCGTATTTCATTTTTTGGTTTTATACTAACCTATTTAGTGCTTTCCCGAAGTCAAGCGCAACTACCACATTATATATTTATCGTTTTCCCATTAGCTGCGATATTAACAGCGAGCCATTGGCAAAAAGCACTTTGGGAAAATCAGTCTATATCTAAAATTGTTAAAGGCTTTTATGGTTTTCATCTTTTTATATTTTTTATTTTAGTCATTGCAGCCACTTTAATTGCATTAGTCCCCTTTGGATTCATAGGATGGGTTGGATCCTTTGCAGGTATCATTATTTTGGGCGCAATTATGATGCAGTTGATTTCAAAAAGAACAATTGGTCAAAAATGGTTTTATATATCTGTGCTTATTATGCTAGGTGTTAATACTTTTATGAACGCGCACTTTTATCCGAATCTATTAAATTACCAATGGGGGAATCAATTAGCTAAAGTGATTGACAGTAAAGGGTGGAGTAAGGACAAAATGGTACTGTATAAAATTCCCAATAGCAATGCATTTCATTATTATGGTCAACATATTTTTCCTAATACCAATGATAGTTTGCAATTAAAAGAAGGCTATTTCGTAATTACAGATGCCATAAATGATTCAAGCTTGAAAAAACAATTTCCGTCAAGCATGCTAAGGTATCAATCGAACCGTTTTCATGTAACTATGTTAAGCTTGCCTTTTTTAAATCCAAATACGAGGATGAAGGAAGTTACTCCATTTGAAGTGCTTGAATTGAAAAGATAAAATAGAGGTTAAGATTGCTTTATTAAAAAACAAATTGAGTTCTGTTTTTAGGCGCAGTTAATTCGAAACTTTTTCGCTGGCCATTTGCTTTGGCATGAATAATATTTATTTGCTGTGGATCAATACCAAAAAGAATTTCGCAAAAAACATCTAATTGCTTTAATTGCTTAATATTTTTTATTTCAAAATAGCTCCAAGTACTTTCTTTTTGAATTTCAAAGCCAATAAAATCCATTTTAGTCTTTAAGCCATTTGCAGAAAGACTTAATCTCTTTTGCACATACAAATTAATATATTGTTCAGCTTTTGCTTTTTGTTTTGGATCCGCTAAGTCCAATTTAACATGATATTCTTCTTCCAAGCGTGTCTCAAGATCAGTGGTAAATGTGCGCACACTCATTTCAATGCTTGCTTCTTTTTCATTATGATTAATGTCGATTACGGAAACGAAAAATGGATGCAGTAATGCGAACAATAGGGTAGTAAGTGGTTTTATGCCAATCCAGGTCATAATTGTTATATTTGTCTAGTGCAAATGTCTTGATTAATTATCGAGACTAAAAATTTGATTTATGGACGAATTGGGAATGTATTTACATTTAGGGTTTAGGCATATTATGGACTGGGAAGCCTGGGACCATATCCTTTTTGTATTGGTGTTAACAATTCGATATCAATGGACTGACTGGAAAAAGCTATTGGTTTTAATTACAGCATTCACCATTGGCCATTCTGTTACTTTAGCTTTAAGTACATTAAATTGGATCAATATACCTTCGGCTTTAATTGAGTTCTTGATTCCGATTACCATTTTATTTACAGCATTCTCTAATTATTGGGTTAAAACCTTTGATTTTAAGTCAAAATACCCCCTTATTTACTTCTTAGCCCTATTTTTTGGACTTATTCATGGTTTGGGCTTTAGTACATTCTTAAAAAGTATGCTAGGCAAGGAGGAGTCCATTTTGGCACCATTATTTACATTTAATATCGGTTTAGAGCTAGGACAGCTACTTATCGTTAGCATAATTTTAATTATTTCATTTATATTCGTATCAGTATTAAAAGTGAAAAGAATACGATACGTACAGATAGGATCTGGTATTGCTATTGCTTTTGCTTTAAATATGGTTTTAGACAGAATTGTTCCTTTAATAAAATAGAAAAACATCCCAAATGAAGAAACTTTTGACCCTCGGATTTCTTTTGGTGAGTACTTGCTCTGTAATTGTTGCGCAAGACATTCACAACAACCCTACTTCAAACCATGGAAACAAGTTTGAGCAGTTAGGTACTATATTACCAACCCCAAATGAATATCGTACGGCTAGTGGTGCGCCAGGACCAAAGTATTGGCAACAACGTGCTGATTATGATATTAAAGCAACATTGGATGAGAAAAAATTATTATTAACAGGTTCCGAAACAGTAACCTACTATAATAACTCTCCCGATGTGTTAACTTATTTATGGTTGCAATTGGATGAAAATGAACATAGTTCTACTAAAAATGCTGGCTATCCAGATGGAAGCTCAATGGGTAGAGGCATGTCGCCTTCAACTATTGATAAATTAGCTGAAGAAAAAATAGACAATGGGTTAGGTGACAATATCATTAAAGTAACGGATGTATTAGGCGCTAAGCTAAAGTACACAGTGAATAAAACAATGATGCGTATCGAATTACCAAATACGTTAAAGCCAGGTCAAAAATTTGCTTTTAAAATTGACTGGGATTATAAAATCACTGATCGTATGACTATTGGTGGTCGCGGTGGTTATGAATTTTTCCCAGAAGATGGTAATTACTTATTTACTATGACACAATGGTATCCTCGTTTGTGTGTGTATTCTGATTTTCAAGGATGGCAACATCATCAATTTACAGGAAGAGGGGAATTTGCGTTGACATTCGGAAATTTTAAAGTGGCAATCACTGTTCCGGGTGACCATGTGGTTATGGCAACAGGGCAATGTCAAAATTACCCTGCAGTATTAAGCGCAGCCCAATTGGCTAGATGGAATAAAGCACAAACTTCATATACTGAACCAGTTGAAGTGGTTACTTTAGACTAAGCAAAGAAAGCGGAACAACATCCGGTAAACACAACAAAAACTTGGGTATTCAATGCAGAAAATGTACGTGACTTTGCTTTTGGTAGCAGCCGTAAATTTGTATGGGATGCTTTAGCGACAAATGTTGAAGGTAAAAAAGTAATGAGCATGAGTGCTTATGGAAAAGAGGCATATGGTTTATATCGTAAGTTTTCTTCAAAGGCAGTTGCTCATACAATCAAATCATATTCAAAATTTTCTATCCCTTATCCATACCCTGTTGCACAAAGTATTGAAGCAGCAAATGGAATGGAGTACCCAATGATTTGTTTCAACTATGGTCGTACCGAAAAAGACGGGACTTATACTGAAGCAACAAAAAATGGTATGTTGGGTGTGGTGATTCACGAAGTAGGACATAATTTTTTCCCAATGATTGTGAACTCTGACGAGCGTCAATGGTCTTGGATGGATGAGGGGTTGAATACCTTCGTGCAATATTTAACACAAGAATTATACGACAATAAATTCCCATCTCGTGGTGGTCCGGCTTGGACAATTGTTGACTATATGAAATTGCCAAAGGATCAATTAGAGCCAATCATGACCAATAGTGAAAACATTATTGGCTTTGGCCCTAACGCATATACTAAGCCTGCAACAGGATTAAATATTTTACGTGAAACCATTATGGGTCGTGAATTATTTGATTACTCTTTTAAAGAATATGCTAGACGTTGGGCATTTAAACATCCAACACCTGCCGATTTATTTAGAACAATGGAGGATGCAAGTGCTGAAGATTTAGATTGGTTCTGGAGAGGCTGGTTCTATAGCATCGATCCTTGTGATATTGCAATTGATACCGTGAAGCATGCAGTGTATGATCCAACTGCAGCAGCACCAGCTGCTCGAAATGGTGGATTGCAAAGAGGATTGGATAAACCTGCAGTACATGCATTTGAGGATATTTCAAAAATCAGAAACAAGCAAGACAAGTCGATCGTATTCTTAACGGATGCGGATACTACATTGCGCGATTTTTATTGGAGATATGATCGTGGATTGGAGGCTTATGATTCAGTGACTAAACAACCAGCTCCAACTTTTGGCGCCCCAACTGTTTTATCTGATGAAGAAAAAGCTAAATATGCGGATGCGAACTTATATGAAATTACCTTCCTAAATAAAGGTGGTTTAGTAATGCCAATTATTGTTGAATTTACTTTCGCTGATGGTAGCAAGGAAACAAAACGTTTGCCTGCGCAAATTTGGAGAAAGAATGAAAACAAAGTGACTAAAGTATTCTATACCAACAAAAAAGCAGTTTCTATTAAATTAGATCCAATGCGTGAAACAGCTGACATTGATGAGTCAAATAATAGTTGGCCAAATGTTGCTGAGCCAAGTAAGTTTACTTTGTTTAAGACAAAGTCGGTTGGTCGTGGTCAATCAGTTGGATTGTCTCCGATGCAAGCGGCAGCCGGTAATAAGTAATTGTAAGTACTGGATATAAATGAAAGGCCTCTGTGTAAAAACAGGGGCTTTTTTATTAATTTAAATTATATTCGTAAAAGCTATTAATTATAAATAATAAAAAATATGAAAAGAGTACAACTTGCTTTATTGATACTGTTAAGTTTTTTTGCAAATTTTACAATGGCACAACGTAGGCCTGTTGAATTAGTAGATCCTAATGCGCCAAATACTAAGTATGATTATCATGATTTGTTCGCGCCTTTTTTTTATACTAAAAATGGCAATGACCAACGAGCTGCGACTGGTGAGCCAGGGCCAGTTTATTGGCAAAATAGAGCTGATTACAATTTAGATGCTAAATTAAATGAGCAAACAAATGAAATTACTGGAACCGAAGTATTGACTTATACAAATAACAGTCCTTTAAAGATGAATTTCATTTGGATGCAGTTAGATCAGAATTTATTTAAATTAAATTCTAGAGGTTCTGCAATTGTTCCAACGGTGGGAAGTCGTAATGCAGGTAAGGGAGAGGATTTTGATGCAGGGTATAAAATTAAATCAGTGCAAATTTTAAGTGGGGAAAAAAGTGAGAAGGCAATTGATGTTAAATATTTAATTGAAGATACACGAATGCAGGTTTTCTTACCAACGGAATTGCAGGCTAAAGGAGGTAGATTGAAATTAAAAATTGAATATGCGTTTGTATCCCCTCAATATGGTTCTGATAGAATGGGTTATGTAGCAACTAAAAATGGTAAAGTGTATACTATTGCACAATGGTATCCTAGGGTGTGTGTTTTTGATGATGTGATGGGATGGAATACTGTTCCATATACTGGACCAGGCGAATTTTATTTAGAATATGGTGACTTTAATTTAAATATTACTGCAGCAGCTAATATTATTGTTGTAGGATCTGGTGAATTGCAAAATCCATCTGAAGTATATACTCCTGAGCAATTAAAAAGATGGGAGTTAGCAAAGAAATCTGAAAAAACAATTGTCATTCGTTCTGCGGAAGAAGTAACGAATCCAACATCAAGACCAGCAAAAAAAGAATTGACTTGGAAGTTTAAAATTACCAATGCGCGTGATGCTTCATGGGGGGCTTCCTCTGCCTTTATTATTGATGCAGCAAAAATGAATTTGCCTTCAGGTAAACCTTCATTAGCCATTTCTGCTTATCCAATTGAAAGTAATGGCGATTCTGCATGGGGACGTTCAACTGAGTATGTAAAAAAATCAATTGAATATAATTCGAAACATTGGTATGAGTATCCTTATCCTGCTGCAACAGCAGTAGCAGGTGGTCCAGGAGGAATGGAATATCCAGGTATTGTATTTTGTGGATTAGGTGCTCAAAGAGCTGGTTTAATGGGTGTAAATGATCATGAATTTGGACATACTTGGTTCCCAATGATTGTAGGATCCAATGAGCGATTATATGGTTGGATGGATGAAGGATTTAATACTTTCATTAATTCTTTATCTACTGCTGACTTTAATAATGGTGAGTATAAGTCAAAGTATGCTCCTGATATGCATCGCATTGGCGCATATTATACAGCACCAGGATTGGAGCCAATCTTAACCTATGTTGACAATTACAAAGAAAGAAATAATGGTACTTTGTCTTATAGTAAACCAGGCGAAGGGCTTACTTTGTTAAGAGAGCAAATTTTAGGAAAAGAACGTTTTGATTATGCCTTTCAAACTTATATCAAAAGATGGGCGTTTAAACATCCTACACCCGACGACTTTTTTAGAACTATGGAAAATGTAGCTGGGGAAAGTTTGCAATGGTTTTGGAGAGGGTGGTATGTCAACAATTGGAGATTAGATGTGGGCGTACGAAATGTGAAATATGTTGATAGTGCGGATTATTCAAAAGGTGCATTTATTACTTTAGACAATTTGGAGAAAATGGCAATGCCTGTAATTTTAGAAATCAAAACGGTGAGCGGAAAAACAAGCCGTGTTAAATTGCCGGTAGAAGTGTGGGAAAGAAATGTGTACTGGACATTTAAAGTGCCGACAACCGAAGCCATTGAATC
>CANCEU010000015.1 GCA_947375185.1 Chitinophagaceae bacterium | reverse complement strand
TTTGATAATTTTTTTAAATGCTAAAATTTTGTTATTTTGTACTACAATTCAATTAAAAACAAACATTTATGAAACGATTGTTAAGCAAAATGGGTCTTTTTTGCCTTGCCACTTTGATGGTATTTTCGGCAAATGCCCAAAGTGCTAGTACTATTACAGGTACTGTTAAAAATGCAAATTCCTCAGAATCCTTATCTGCCGTAACGGTTACTGTTAAGGGTGGAACTGCAGGTACTTTTACAGATGATAAAGGTAATTTCAAGTTAAGTGTAACAAAATTACCAGTTACATTGATTTTTTCTTCTGTAGGATTTGAAAACAAGGAAATAGAAGTGAGTAGTTCAAGTGCAAATGTAGCTGTAAGCTTAAAGCCTGGATATGTGTTAGGTTCTGATGTGGTAGTTTCTGCATCTAGAGTTGCTGAGCGTATCTTAGAATCTCCAGTATCTATTGAAAGAGTGAGTAATGCACAAATTAGAGCAACTGCTTCTTCAAGCTACTATGATATGCTTTCCAACTTAAAAGGAGTGGATGCAGTATCAGCTAGTTTAACATTTAAAAGCGTTAGTACAAGAGGTTTTAACGGTAGTGGTAACACACGTATGAATCAATTAATCGATGGTATGGATAACCAAGCACCAGGTTTAAACTTTTCAGTTGGAACAATGGTTGGTTTGACAGAATTAGATGTTGATAATATGGAGTTATTGCCAGGTGCTTCTTCAGCTTTATATGGCTCTGGCGGAATGAATGGTACTGTTTTAATCAACAGCAAAAATCCTTTCAAATACCAAGGTCTAAGTTTTCAAATTAAACAAGGTGTGAACCACGTAGACAACTACGAGCGTGCACAAGCTGCTTATAAAGATTACACTGTAAGATGGGCAAGTAAAATTGGCGATCGTTTGGCATACAAAATTAGTGCTCAATACACTGAGGCGCAAGATTGGTTAGCGATGAATACTTCTAACTATTCTAGAAATACAGGTACAGCTAATGGTCAAGTTATTCCAGGTTATAGAGGAATTGATCCAAACTATGATGGTGTAAACGTATATGGTGATGAAACATCTTCAGCTTTAAGTACAGTTTATGATGGCGTTAAGGCAGGCGTTTTAGGTGCATTAACTGCAGCTTACGGTGGTAGTACAACTGCTGCTAATACTGCTTTTGCTACTTTATATGGAGCTGCACAAGCAGGACCTTATTCTGGAAATTTAGCTACTTATTCAGCATTTTTAAAAGGCGCAAATGCTGCTTTAGCTCCTTATGCACCTTATTTATATGGTAATGCAAAAGGAATGTTTACTGGTGTTAATGTTAGCCGTACTGGTTACAGCGAAGCTGATATCATTGACCCAGTTGCTAAAAACTTAAAAGTTTCTGGATCATTACATTATAAAATCAATGACAATACTGAAGCTTCTTTTAGTGCTTATACTGGTTCTGGTAACACAGTGTATACAGGAAGTGACCGTTATTCATTGAACGGTTTAAATATGACTCAATTAAAATTTGAGATTAAATCTAAAAACTGGTTTGCTAGAGCTTATCAAACATTAGAGGATGCGGGTAATTCATACAATGCAACTATCACAACTCGTTTGTTTAATGAAGCTTGGAAATCAAGTACTACTTGGTATCCAACATATGCTGCTGCTTATGTTCAATATAAGGATGCAGGTTTAGATGCAAACGGTGCTGCTGCAGCTGCTAGAGCAATTGCTGATGCAGGAAGACCAACAGGTAATATTGGATCAACTCAATTGTTTAAATCAATTGCAGGTATTCCAATTTCACAAGGTGGTGGTAAATTCTTAGATAAGTCTTCTTTAAATGTTATTGAAGCTCAATACAATTTGACTGATGTTTTAGGACTTGATAAATACGATGCCTCTTTATTAGTTGGTGGAAGTATCAAAGGATATGTCTTGAATTCTCAAGGAACTTTATTCGCAGATACTACACATAGAATTTGGATTAATGAAAACGGAACTTATGCTCAATTATCAAAGAAATTCTTTGGTGATGTATTGAAATTATCAGTTTCTGGTCGTTATGATAAGAATGATAACTTCGCTGGTCGTTTCACTCCAAGAGCAACTGCGGTTGTTAAAATTGCAGAAGACAATAATATCCGTCTTTCTTATCAAGAAGCTTACCGTTTCCCAACAACTCAAAACCAATGGATTAACTTATTAGTGGGTGGTGGTACTCGTTTAATGGGTGGTTTACCTCAATTAAGACAATATTATAATTTTGATAAAAACCCTGCTTATTCATTATCTAGTGTGTTAGCTGGTGCTCCAGTTCAACAACAATTTGGTGAATTCAAGCCGGAGTCAATGAGTTCATTTGAAGTTGGTTACAAAACTTTAATCAACAAAAAATTAATGCTTGATTTTTATGCATACGCAGGTAAGTATACAAACTTTATCAGTGGTGTAACTGTATTACAATCTCGTAACGCAGCAAATCCTCAATTAGCTGATTTGGCAAGTGCTAGCACTCGTATTGCTTATAGCATTTCTACAAATGCTCCTGGTGATGTATACACAAGTGGATGGGGAATTTCTGCTGATTATTTGTTACCAAATAACTTCAGTTTCTCTTCAAGTGTTTATACTGACGAAATTGGAAATTTACCTTCTGGATTTATTTCTTATTTCAACACTCCATTGTTCAGAGCTAATTTCGCTTTAAACAATAGTGGTTTCTTATTTAAGAACAGATTAGGATTCAGCGCGAACTTACACTACCAAGATGACTTCGTTTACGAAGGAACATTTGCTGTAGGTAGAGTAAATTCATTCAACACAATTGACGCTGTATTAACTTATAAAGTACCTTCTATCAAATCAATGATTAAAGTAGGTGGTACAAATATCTTAAACCATTATTATCAAACTGCATTCGGTAGTCCATCAATTGGTGGTTTATACTATGTAAGCTTTGCATATAATATTTTATAGATTTTAATTCCTTAAAGGTGGGTTAGCCTTGAGAATCCCTCTTCGACTTGTCGGAGGGGGATTTTTTTTGCATAAAACCGCTATTTTTCTTATCAAAATCGCTAATTTCGCACTCAAAATATATTCATACCATGCGATCAATTGCATTTAGAGAAGCCTTGCGTGAGGCGATGAACGAGGAAATGAGAAGAGACGAACGCGTTTTGTTAATGGGAGAGGAAGTTGCAGAATACAATGGTGCTTATAAAGTAAGCCAAGGTATGCTAGCTGAATTTGGCCCAAAGCGTATTATTGATACACCCATTTCAGAATTAGGATTTACCGCTGTTGCGGTAGGTGCTGCTCAAAATGGATTGAGACCGATTGTTGAGTTTATGACATGGAACTTTGCCGTATTGCCATTAGATCAGATTTTAAATACAGCGAGTAAAATGTTAGCAATGAGTGGCGGTCAAATTGGTTGTCCAATTGTAATGAGAGGCCCTAATGGTAGTGCAGGTCAATTAGGGGCACAACACTCTACAGCTTTTGAAAGTTATTTAGCGAACATTCCAGGTATCAAAGTAGTATCTCCATCAAATGGATATGATGCAAAAGGCTTATTAAAGCAAGCAATTCGTTATGAGGAAGATCCAATTATGTTTTTAGAGAGTGAAGTGATGTATGGTGATAAGTCGGATGTTCCAGATGAAGAATACTATATCCCACTTGGGTTAGCGGATGTTAAAAAAGCAGGTACTGATGTTACCATTGTTTCTTATAATAAAATGATGAAAGTGGCATTAGGTGCTGCAGCAGAATTAGAGAAGGAAGGAATCAGCGCAGAGGTTATTGATTTAAGAACCATACGTCCTTTAGACTGGATGACTGTGTTAACTAGCGTTAAGAAAACAAATAGGTTGGTAATTATTGAAGAACAATGGCCATTTGCTTCTGTTTCTTCAGAATTATCTTATCGTATACAAAAGGAAGGTTTTGATTATTTAGATGCACCCATTCGCCGTATAACAAGCGCGGATGCTCCAATGCACTATGCACCTAACTTAACAGCATTGGCTATACCTGATATCGCTAGATCGGTAAATTTGGTAAAAGAAGTACTTCGTCAATATAAATAGTATACTTATTTGAACTATTAGTACTTCATTTCGACCTTTTACATTAGGAATGAGTCAATTAACAATCTTTTTTATAAATATCCCTCACAAAGGGATATTTTTGTTATAGTTAAACAAACACTTTTTATGGGAATCGTTTTATTAATAATCTTTTGGTTGGGATGGCATATAGGTATTTATGCAATGTTGAAAAAGGCAGGGGTTGAAAGTGCGAAAGCAATCATTCCAATTTACAATACTTGGGAAGTAGTTAAGTTATGTAAAATTTCTAAATTTTGGTTTTGGTTACAACTGATACCTATTTTAGGTCAATTTGTAACCTTATGGATTTCGATCATATTTGTAATGCATTTTAAAAGAGTTAGCCTAATTCATCATACACTAACTGTTTTTGTTCCATTTATATATTTGCCATATTTAGGATATTCCGAAAATGAAAAGTGGCATGGTACTGATGCATTGGCACATTATCATAAGTCCATTTCAAGGGAATGGGTTGATGCTGCTGTTTTTGCAGTTGTGGCTGCAACTTTAATTAGAACATTTTTATTTGAAGCATATGTGATTCCAACCGAGAGTATGGAAAAAACCTTATTAGTAAATGACTTTTTGTTTGTTGATAAAGTAACATTTGGTGCTAGAATACCTCAAACACCTTTATCTTTTCCATTTGTACATAACACATTGCCAGGTTCAGTTACAACACCTTCTTATGTAAAATGGATTCAATTGGATTATACAAGGTTGCCGAAAATTAGAGATATTAAAAGAAACGATGTGGTTGTATTTAATTTTCCTGCAGGTGATACTATTATCAATTTACCAGAGTTTGGTAGTAAGATTCCTTACTACGATGTTTTAAGAAGTCCTGAGTTTAATGGAGATAGAGAAAAACTAAATGCACAATACCCAATATTAGTTCACCCAATAGATAAGACCGATAATTACATTAAAAGATGCGTTGGTATTCCTGGCGACATTATTCAAGTAAAGAATAGTCATTTGTGGGTAAATGGGCAACCTGCTTATGTGGCAGATAATGCGCAAACTGAATACCTAGTTGAAACTAATGGTAAGCCTATTCCTGAAGATTATATAGAGGATAGCTTAGGAATTAATATTGCTGAAGCAACTGCCGATTTTCAACCCGTTGACGGCAGGCCAAATACCTTTAAAATAAATATGACAGCAAGTGCTGCCATTGCATTGAATAAATTGCCTTTTGTAAAGTCGGTAAATTTCTATGAAGAAAATACGGTAGGGTATACATTCCCGAATGATGTTGTTCATTTCCCATGGACAATTGATAATTTTGGAGCAATACGAATTCCTAAAAAGGGTAATGTTATCATTTTGAATGATAGTACCATCGAATTATATCGTCGTTTGATTTGCACTTATGAACACAATAGTCTTGAGAAAAAAAATGGACGATTCGTTTTAAATGGAGTTGAAGCAACCAATTACACAGTTAAGCAAAACTATTACTGGATGATGGGAGATAATCGTCATCGAAGCCAGGATAGTCGTTTTTGGGGTTTTGTGCCGGAAACGCACATCGTAGGACGTTCAGCATTAATATGGTTTAGTTATAGTAAGTCAGTGAGATGGAACAGATTGTTTAATCTTATTAAATAAGCAGATGCGTAAAAAATTCGAGTTTGAATATCATTTATTAGCAAATGCTAGTGAATTGAGTGTTGAAGATCAGGAGATACTTGTGGCTGCTAAAGAAGCAACAAAAACTGCATATGCGCCTTATTCCAATTTTTATGTTGGTGCAGCAGCTCGATTATCTAATGGAAAAATTGTAATCGGGTCAAATCAAGAAAGTACAAGTTTCCCTGTTGGGATATGTGCCGAGCGAACATTGTTAAACAGCGTTGGGAGTCAATTTCCTGACCTTTCTATTATTACAATGGCAATTAGCTATCAGCCCCTTGGGAAGGATTCTATTGAGCCTATTTCGCCATGCGGGATGTGTAGACAGTCTTTGTTAGATTACGAAAATAGATATGGTGCACCTATTAAAATTATTCTTTCAGGAATGAGTGGTGAAGTGATGGTATTAAACTCGGCGTCCAATTTATTACCATTTGGATTTGACGGTTCAATTTTGAAATAACCACCTATTTTTCCAAGGCTTAAAAAAGTGTTTGAACGCCAAGTGCCAATCTAAATTCGTGTTGCAGTAGCCATTTTTTGCGACCCTTTCCCCAAGCATATCCTACTAAAGATTTGTCGGTACCAATAATTCTATGGCAAGGCACAATGATTGCTATTTTGTTTTTACCATTTGCAGCAGCGGCTGCTCTTATTACTTTAGGGTCTCCTAACTTTTTTGCAAGGTCAGCATAACTCAAGGTCTTACCAAATGGGAGTTCGTATAATTCTTTCCATACCTTTTGTTGAAAATCAGTCCCCTCTTGGTTAATAGGCACTGTAAATTCTCTTCTTGTTCCTGCGAAATATTCAATGAGTTCATCAACACATTGATGAATTACTTCGGGTAAATTATTATCATGATCGGTGTATGCTTGATTATCGAATGAATCGTTGAATCCTAATTCTGTAATACATCCGTCTTCGGCGGTAATGTTTAATTGACCAATTGGGCTGTGGTAAATATGTGTTACAATGGTCTCCATTTACGCTTCTAAATTATTTGCCAAATCAGTTAAATCCTGCTGTTTATATTGTAAAATTGGACTTGAATAACATTTTGCCATTTCCAAAAGTAATTTTTTAATGATACCTACATTTGATAACTGCTTGTAGTGATTATTTTTGGGAGTAATGTTTGATCTTGTAAAATATTGGTCTAAATCTTTTTGAGAAAAAGGGTGGCCCGTTGTTCCTTCAACATAAAATTGAATATACTCCTGAGGGTGAGGGTAATTTTCAGTTTCATCCCAGTCGGGCGTGTAAAATGCAATTATACATTGCTTTGGAATATTGATGAAAGCAGCTTGTAATTCCAATTGATTGCATAGTTCTGCATATAAAATGGTATTAGAAAATGCATTTCCTTTTTTTGAAAGAAGGGGAGCAGAAATTAAAAATTCTTCTGGTTTTTCATAGTTTACTTCAACTCCTTTTATTTGGTAGTAATTGAATAATATATTTCTTAATACATTAGCTTGTTCAAGGGGAGTCAGATAGTTGTTTAGTTCGAGCCAAATGTTTCTTCTTATTTTTTCCATTTGATGACGCAATGTATCAATGGCAATCTCGGGATTTTGAAACTTGTTTACTAACAATGCGCCTTCAAATAAAGACGGAGTTGGAGTAGATTTCCAAACTGAAAAAGCTTCTTTTAAATCTTGTAATCTAAGTTTATAGATCATTAGTTCAATACGCTCTAATATTGATTCTTCCAATGTATTTTCCCATAAATTTTCTAAATCAGCAATGATAGGTGTTCCGTAATTTAATAGCCTATTTGAAATAGTATTGAATATTTCTTCATCAGGATCATCGATCAATCTAAACAGTGCTTTTATCTCTTTTTCGTTATCCATGAATAAAATAAATGGGGTTATAATTATTCAAATCAACAGCTTTTTTCTGATATTAATAACCATTAGTTATCCCATAGGTGTGGATATATAGTATTATAAATTACATAATAAACTGATTTATTATTCGTTCAGCACAATTTATTGATTTTTAACAGCTTAAATTAAGCTAATTAGCTATCTTTATGTATCATTTTTGAACCATATGCAAACGAACGAAACTTTTTCTACCCCCAAATTTCCAGTAGCGACAAAGTCATTACACGCAGAATTAAAAAGAAGAGTGAATGAATATTTAGAACAACATGAAATAAAAGGAACCGGAAATTTTAAACTATTTTCAAAAGCAATTATTTTAGTAGGGTTGTTTTTAATTACGTATGTACATTTGGTGTTTTTTACACCTCCTACCATTTTTGCAATTATTGAATGTGCATTTTTTGGAAGTTTGATTGCCGCCATTGGATTTAATGTAATGCACGATGGAAGTCACGGTAGCTTTAGTAAGTATGCCTGGTTAAATAAATTAGCGTCATCTTCAATTAGTGTATTAGGAGCGAGCAGATTTATGTGGGGTATGAAGCATGTAACCATACATCATACTTACACCAATATTGATGGAGTTGATGATGATATTGAGGTAGGTGTATTAATGAGAATGGCGCCAACTCAAAAGCATTATCTTGTTCATCGCTTTCAGCATATTTATTTTTGGGTATTATATATGTTATTGTATATTTTTTGGATTTTCTTTGCGGACTATAAAAAATATTTCTCTAAAAAGATAGGGTCAATTTCTTTTAAAAGCATGACGTTTGCTGAACATTTTGAATTCTGGATTGTAAAAATATACCACGCAGCCGTATTTGTTATATTGCCAATTTACATGTTGGGTTGGGTAAGTTGGTTGGTTGGATTCTTAATTGCAACTTTCGTTGCCGGTTTTGTATTAAGTATTGTATTTCAATTGGCACACACTGTCGACGACACTTCATTTCCTGTTGCTATTCAACCTGAAAATAAAATGCCAGACGAATTCGCAGCACATCAAATTCAAACTACTGCAAATTTTGCAACAAAAAGCAAATTGGTTAGTTGGTTAGTAGGTGGATTGAATTTTCAAATTGAACACCATTTATTCCCTAAAATTTCACATGTGCATTATCCAGCCATTTCAAAAATTGTAAAAGAAGCATGTGCTGATTTTAAATTAAATTACATTGAATACCCAACCGTTATTAGTGCTATAAAAGCGCATGTCAATTTTTTAAGATCTATGAGTAAGCCTTCAGTGGCTTAGTCATTTCCAAATACTTAAAAAAAAGGGATGCAATTTGCATCCCTTTTTTTTGGCTCAAATTCATGGCTTCAGTAATTGTATTGAATATCACTAGCGGATTTTCAATATAATGCCGTAGCGAAGAAAAGTGTAGTATTGGGATGTATTGATTATTTACAAGTTGATATTTTTTAAAAAAAGACAATCAATTAAGAAGCTTTCTTTTTACGTGCAGTTTTACGAGGAGGGTTCTTTTTTAATTCTTCAATAATTTCTTTTACTTCTTCGATAGTTAAGGTCTCTACTTTTTCTTGTTGCTCTTTAGTTAATTTGAAATTGCGAAGACCTTGTTTAATATATGGACCATAAGGGCCTCTTAATAATTGAATTTTCTCTTTTTCAAATACTTTAATAGTGCGTTCGTCTTTTGCCTTACGTTTTTCAGCAATCATTGGAGTCAATTCCTCGAGACTTACTGTATAAGGGTCCATTTCCTTGTTTAAGGAGTAGAACTTCTTGTCATGAGCAGCATAAGGGCCAAAGCGACCAATATTTACAGTCACTTCAGATTCTTCAAACAGGCCTAGGGTTCTTGGTAATTTAAAAAGTTCCATTGCATCCTCAAAACTGATGGTTTCAATGCTTTGAGAAGCTTTTAATTTTGCGAATTTTGGCTTTTCTTCCTCATCTTGATGTCCTATTTGCACCATTGGGCCATAACGTCCCATTCTTGCAATCACTTTCTTGCCACTTATTGGATCAAATCCTAATTCTCGCTCACCTTTAGCACGTTCTGCATTTTCTAAAGTATGTTCAATGGTTTCATGGAAAGGGTTGTAAAACTCCTCTAACATTTTACTCCATTTTAATTTGCCTAATGCAATTTCATCAAACTCACCTTCAATTTTAGCGGTGAAGCCAAAATCCATTACTTTAGGGAAGTTTAACTTTAAAAAATCAGTAACAACTAATCCTAAATCGGTAGGAGAGAGTTTGTTTTTTTCTGCACCAGTAATTTCAGATGCTTCCTCGGTTTTAATTTCATCCTTAATGTTTAAAGATAAAATTTGATATACTCTTTTAACACCTTCTTTTTCTTTTTTCTCTACATAATTACGTTTCATAATTGTCGTAATAGTAGGCGCGTAAGTACTTGGACGGCCAATGCCTAACTCCTCTAATTTTTTAACCAAGCTTGCTTCGGTATAACGGGAAGCAGCGCGACTAAAGCGTTCTAGGCCTGTCATGCTTACAAAATCTAATACTTGTCCTTTTGCTAAAGGTGGTAAAATTGCTTCAGTATTTTCGTCCTCTTCATCAATTTCATCTTCATCCTTGCCTTCCAAATATACTTTCAAGAAACCATCAAATTTCATTACTTCACCACTTGCTGTTAAGGTTTCTTTGTTTGTTGAAATTTCAATTTTTGCAGTCGTTTTTTCAAAAGCAGCATCGCTCATTTGAGATGCAATCGTACGTTTCCAGATTAATTCATACAAACGGTTAGTGTCGGCATCGTCCACCTTTGATTCATTCATATAAGAAGGTCTGATGGCTTCGTGTGCTTCTTGTGCACTTTCGTTTTTATTTTTAAACTTACGTGGTTGATAATAGTTGGCGCCAAAGCTTGAATTGATCTCTGTTTTAATTGCATCCATCGCTGTCTCACTCAAACTAATACTATCCGTTCTCATATAAGTTATCTTACCACTCTCGTATAATTTTTGAGCAAGTAACATAGTTTTACTTACACTATATCCTAATTTTCTTGAGGCTTCTTGTTGTAAGGTTGAAGTAGTGAAAGGAGCTGATGGCGTACGTTTTCCGTCTTTTACAGTAACATCTTTAACCATATAGGTTGCTCCCTTACATTCGGACAAGAATTTTTCAGCGGCACCTGCAGTGGTTAACTTTTGAGGGCCGTCTGCTTTGAATTTTACTTTCTTTTTATTGATATCAAGTGCTGTAAACAAAGCAGATACTTTAAATACACTTTCAGGAATGAATTGGTTAATTTCTCTTTCTCTTTCAGCAATTAATCTAACAGCAACACTTTGTACACGACCAGCACTTAAGCTACGTTGCATTCCAATTTTGCGCCATAATACGGGGCTTAATTCAAAACCAACAATTCTATCTAATATCCTTCTCGCTTGCTGTGCATCCACTAAATCCATATTAATTAAACGTGGATTTTCAACTGCTTTTTTAATGGCAGGGGCTGTAATTTCATGGAATACGATACGCTTAGTTTTTTTTGGATCCAAACCTAAAACTTCGGCTAGGTGCCAACTAATACTTTCTCCTTCACGATCCTCATCCGATGCCAACCATACTTCCTTGGCCTTCTTAGTCATGGACTTTAATTCTTTAACCACTTTTTCCTTTTCACTTGGGACCATATATCTAGGTGCAAACTTGTTTTTCAAGTCAATACCCATATCATTTTTTTCCAAATCACGAATGTGACCATAACAACTGCGTACTTCAAACTCTTCTCCCAAAATTTTCTCAATGGTCTTTGCCTTTGCAGGCGACTCAACGATTAGTAAGTTTTTTGACATAGTAGTCAACCGCTCCTTCGGGTTTTTTATATTGAAAATCAACTATTTAAGAGCTAAACTAACTTAATCAAAATGGCTGGCTAGTTTATATCTCGTGGTGCAATATTAGCCTATTCAATTTGAAAAATAAAAATCATCTGCAATTATGCGCTTAAAAATGCCAGGATTTGGTCAACAACTTCGGGTGTTTTATATACTTTATTATGCCCTAATCCTTTGGTAATCAAGAATTTAATATTATTGGGTGCATTTATTTGAAATTTTTTCAAATCCGAGTAAGGGCAAACTCGATCTCCTTCATCATGAACCCAAAGCAGGGGGCCTTTAAAGTTTTCAACGGCACGATCTGCTTCAAAATAACTAATTGGCTTGTCGGTTTGTTTGTTTAATTCATTGTAAAATGCCTTTATGACTGGCTCCGAAAAGTGCATCATTGCAAAATAATTCGCAAAAGTGGTAGTTGTTTTTGTAGCAGGTGCTATCAAAACAAATTTATGCTGTTCGGGAAGTTGAATTTCTTCAGCAATCATAGCCAAAGTGATTCCTCCAAGAGAATGACCCATAAAATGATCAATTGGGCCGAACTTATTAATAATATGTTCTATGGCCTCTTTGTATATTACTATATTAATATACTTTCCATCACTTTGACCATGCGCAGGCGCATCAAAGCCAATTACCCTAAAACCATTCCTTAAAAGGGGTTGAATGTATTTCTCAAATTTGTAGAAATAACTTGCATATCCATGACAAATTAATATTGTTTTTCCATTTGCCTTAACGGGGATCCATTCGTAACCTTTAATGGTTATTCCTCCATTTAGGGTAGTCTCCAAATGTTTAGCTTGATGAAAAATAGCTGGCGCTTTTGTTTTTTTGTATTTAGGATAGGGAGTACAAAATAAATTAAAAGCTAATTTGCCTGCCATGGCTGGTGAAAGTTTCCCAATGGTCCTAAACTTAGTTCTTAAATATTGAAGATACATTCTTTCTGAAAAGCCAGGCTTGGACATAAACTTGAATTAGGATGCAAAGATAAGTGGGTAGTTATCGTCTGGGGTCATTTTTTTTGTATTTCGACAACAAAAAGTCTTGTATCAAGGCCGTTAAAAGCTATTTTTGCAAAAACACATTCGTTAAACATATGTACGATTTAAAAATTAATTTTGAGCAAAAGGGGTTAGCGCCTGTAGTATTGAACAATGTTAAAGCAGGGGAGAGTTTATTGGAAGTATTATTAGATGCAGGCATTGAGCTTCATCATAATTGCGGAGCAGTATGTGCTTGTAGTACTTGTCATTTGTATGTAAAAAAAGGAATGGAGTTTTTGGAAGCATTGTCGGATAAAGAGGAAGACTTTATAGATAGAGCCGTAAGTCCAAGAATTGAGTCCCGATTGGGTTGTCAATGTGTGATTCAAGAAGGAGCAGGATCGATTGAAGTTACCTTGCCAGATCAAACACAATTTTTAGGAGAATAATATTAAGAAACCACAAAGAAAAACAATAAAATATGTCGCATTTTGAACCTCCTATTTACTGGAATGATCATGAGGATATCGCACAAAAATTATATGAAAAATTTGGCGATGATTTTACTGAATCTAAAATATATAGAGTTCGTTTCACTGATTTATTGAGCTGGGTTCTTGAACTACCTCATTTTGAAGGAAAAAAAGAAGAATCAAATGAAGGTCATTTGGAAATGATCCAAAGTGCATGGGTTTATGAGTGGCGCGATAACCAAAAATAGGCTTACATTTAATAATTAATACTTCAGTTTTGTTAGCCAACTTAAAAAAAATAACCTGTTTCGTTTTTGATGTAGATGGTGTATTGACCAACGGTGAGGTAATTGTTATGCCTGAAGGTATTTTGGTTCGAAAAATGAATATCAAAGATGGATATGCACTTCAACTAGCTATTAAAAAAGGCTTTCAAGTTTGGGTTATTTCAGGAGGCAATTCCAATGAAGTGGAAGATCGCTTACGTAAACTTGGTATTACTGAAGTGCACATGCGGGTCAAAGATAAAAGAGCGTTATTGCAAGAACTTTCAATTATTCATAATGTTTCAATGGATGAAATGTTATTCATGGGTGATGACATGCCAGACTATGAAGCAATGAATATTGTTGGTGTAGCTGCTTGTCCTAAAGATGCAGCTGTGGATATAAAATCAATTTCAACCTATATTGCTTTGGCTAATGGAGGTGAGGGATGTGCAAGAGAGATTATAGAAAAAGTGTTGAAATTAAACGATAAATGGGATGTTGAAGATCATATTCGTGCCCAATAATTTAATCCCATAAATTTCCAAAGATTGAAAACAATTGTTCATTTTTTAAGATTGGTAAGATGGCCAAATTTGGTGTTCATTCTTTTGGCCGAAGTTTTATTTCATTTTTGTATTTATAGACCGTTATATCCTAATGCAGGTTCCGAAGTTGATTTTCATTTTTATTTAATAGCACTTACCTATTTATTTATTGCAGCGGCTGGATATATTATTAATGATTATTTTGACATAAATATCGATCAGGTAAATAAACCAAAGAAAGTAGTGGTGGGTGCTTTCATTAGTCGTCGATGGGTTATATTTTGGCATTTGCTTTTTAGCGTGCTAGGTATTTATATTTCAACGATTGCTTTTCCTTTTCAAAGTTATTGGCATATACACTTATCTAATTTATTGACCATATTGTTGTTGTGGTTTTACTCTACTAATTTTAAAAAAGATTTTTTAGTTGGCAATATTGTAATTTCTTTATTGACGGCATGGTCTATTGCCGTGGTTTATTTTTCAAAGTACACGATTCAGGAAATCACCCACCCATCCATAAGTGATACTGCTAATTTCAGATTTGCTAAATTGATGATGTTGTATGCTGTATTCGCATTTATTTTAACCTTGGTAAGAGAAGCGTTAAAAGACATGGAGGACATTGAAGGTGATGCGAAGTTTGGATGTAAAACATTGCCAATTGTTTGGGGACTAAAACCAACTAAGATATACATTAGCGTTTGGTTGGTTGTTGTAATTGCTTGCTTGGCAATCATTCAGTTGTATGTAATTCCCTTTGGATGGTGGTATAGTATTGTATATTGTATAGTTTTTATTATCATTCCGTTGACTTGGGTATTGTATAAATTGAATAGTTCATTTTCGAGTAGTGATTTTCATTCATTGAGCACTTATGTTAAGCTAGCGATGTTTGCAGGTATACTTTCCATGTTGTTTTTTTACTTTTTATTATAATGTATGGCTTCTTTTATTTTAGCATCTGCTTCACCGCGTAGGAAAGATTTATTACAACTAGCAGAAATTCCGTTTAAAATTATTGTTTCAGCAACCGATGAGTCATTTCCAGATTCCTTGCCAATGGAACAAGTGCCCCTATTTATTGCAAACCAAAAAGCATTAGCAGTTGCTGATAAAATAAAATTTGATAGTGCAGTTGAGGATGCTTGTATTATTGCTGCAGATACCATTGTGGTAATTGAAAATACCATATTGGGAAAGCCCATAGATAGATCCGATGCGATTATATCTTTGGCAAAACTTGCAGGCAAATCACATGCTGTAATTACCGGGGTAAGTATATTATGGAAAAACGAGTTGGTTTCATTTTCGGAAACAACAATGGTTGAATTTCATGAATTAACTAAAGAGCAAATTGAATATTATGTAGATAATTATAAGCCTTATGATAAAGCAGGGGCTTATGCCATACAAGAATGGATTGGAGTAATTGGAATAAAAAGTATACAAGGAGATTTTTATAATGTAATGGGACTTCCTGTAAGTAAATTGGTAAAAAAATTAAAGCAGCTAGACCTGATGGACTAACTGCTTTAATTTTTTTACTTGCTACTAACTTATTAATTACATAAAGCGATTATAGCCAATTAAAAGCGATATCCAATTCAACATCAGGGTGTAAGCTTCTTTCTACAGGACATGTGCGCGCTACTCTTTCTAGTATCTCTTTTGTTTTATCATCAAGGTTTAATGCAGGCATAGTAACATGTGCAATGATTTTTCCAATTCTTCGAGGGTCTGACACCATTATTTTAGTGACTTCAACTTTGGCCCCATCCAAAGCAATGTCCATAGTTTGTGCCTTAATACCCATTGTGGTAATCATGCATGCCCCAAGTCCAGTTGCGATTAAATCTGTAGGAGAGAATCTTTCTCCTTTCCCTTTATTGTCGGTAGGCGCATCTGTTTCGATTGCGGAGCCACTTTGTAAATGTAAACAGGTAGTTCTTAAGTTGGATTCATAGGTTACGGTTGCTGTCATAGTATACTTTATTTTAGGATTTATGATTTTGGTAAAATTACAAATTTATTCCCCTTAACTCTTGTATTTTTGCCAAAGTTAATTGACCCTTATGCAAGAACTACCTATCTTAAATACACAACCAGCTGAACGATTAAAAAAGCCAGATTGGCTTCGTGTTAAATTGCCGATTGGCGAAAGCTATAAGCATGTAAGAGGATTGGTAGATAACCATAAATTACATACTATTTGTGAAAGCGGTAATTGTCCAAATATGGGAGAGTGCTGGGGTGAGGGCACCGCTACTTTTATGATTCTCGGAAATATATGTACAAGAAGTTGTCAGTTTTGTGCTGTTGCAACTGGTCGTCCTAAGCCGGTAGAATGGGATGAGCCGCAAAGAGTTGCCGAAGCAGTGTTTTTAATGAAAGTGAAGCATGCCGTACTTACCAGTGTAGATAGAGATGAATTGCCTGACGGGGGGTCTATTATTTGGGCAAATACCATAAAAGCGATTAAAACATTATCACCTAAAACTACGCTTGAAACACTAATTCCAGATTTCAGAGGGATACAAGATCAAATAGATAGAATCATCGAAGCTGCTCCTGAAGTAGTGAGTCATAATATGGAAACAGTTGAGCGAAATACTAGGCGTGTTCGTATTCAAGCAAAGTATGATCGAAGTTTGGGCGTATTAGAAGCCTTGAAAAAAGGGGGAAGGAGAACAAAGACCGGATTGATGTTGGGCATTGGCGAAGAAAAGCATGAAGTGATACAAACCATGAAGGATTTAGTAAATGTAGGGTGCGATGTTTTAACCTTAGGCCAATACTTGCAACCTACTAAAAAACATTTGCCAGTTCAACGTTTTGTACATCCCGACGAATTTGCTGAACTTAGACAAATAGGCTATGAATTAGGATTTGACTATGTTGAGAGCGGGCCATTGGTTAGATCTTCTTATCATAGTGAAAAGCATGTTATAAAAGGATGGGGTAGAAGCAAATGGATGGAAGAACAAGGAAATAAGTAAGTCAAATACTATATTAAAAAAAAAGGCCTTAATTAATTTAAGGCCTTTTTTTAATATAGTATTATTAGCTATTACTCCCACATAAGTGCAGAAGCGCCTAAAATTGCGGCATCGGATTCTTTTAAATGACTGAACAAAATTTTCACTTTATTTTCAAAAATCTCAATCACATTTGCTTCCATATGTTCACGCGTTGGTTTTAATATCAAATCTCCAGCCTTTGTAAGTCCACCAAATAATATAATAGCTTCTGGGCTTGAGAACATGACAAAGTTGGCCAATGACATACCTAAAATTTTTCCAGTAAATTCAAACACTTCTTTAGCAACTTCGTCATCTTGCTGTGCTGCTTCAAAAACATCTTTAGAAGTTATTTTTTCAATTGGAATATTTCTTAGTAAACTTGGTCTGTCGGTATCCCTTAATATTTCCATTGCCGATTGTGCAACACCCGTAGCAGATGCATAACTTTCTAAAGATCCTTTCTTTCCAGTTCCTGGGTGTAATCTACCATCTGGAATAATAATAGTATGACCTAGCTCTCCAGCAAAACCATCGTGACCATATATAAGTTGACCATTGGCAACAATGCCGCTTCCAACACCTGTACCCAAAGTAATCATGATAAAATCTTTCATGCCTTTGGCTGCTCCGTACATCATTTCGCCAACGGCTGCTGCATTGGCATCGTTGGTTAATTTTACTGGCAACTTGAATTTATCCTGTAACATTTTCGCAAATGGGATTACGCCCTTCCAAGGAAGGTTAGGCGCGTATTCAATGGTGCCTGTATAAACATTTCCATTAGGTGCACCCACGCCAATACCTTTGATGCGACCTACTCCACCTACTTTTTCAATTAACTCGCTCAATTTTTCATATAACTCATCAATATAAGTATGTACTTGCGCGTGTGTGTTTGTAGCCATTGTACTTGAGTGTAATACATTGCCATCTTTATCAACAATGCCATATTTGGTACCAGTGCCACCTATATCTACTCCAACAACATATGAATCCATGATGTTAATTTTATTTTTTATCAATTTAAATAACGTACAACCTAATTAGTGACCACCTTTAGCTTCAGCTTCTTCATAATTAATACCTTGCTTCTTTAAAATTCCTTTTACTGCTATTGCAAATATTAATATATAAGTAAAGCAAATAACTGGAACCCAAAATGATTGATGAATTCCATATCCTGGCTTATCTAAATGAGATGATTGAAGATAGTCGGATAATTTTCCCTGAATTGGAGGAATAATACCGCCCCCTAAAATCATCATAATTAAAAATGCAGCACCTTGAGTTGTATATTTTCCTAAACCTGCAACTGACAATGCGAAAATAGAAGGCCACATTATTGAACATGCAATACCTCCTGTCAAGAAAGCATATACTGCAATATTACCCGTTGTGAATATTCCAATTAACATTGCGATGATTCCTACTAAGCTAAAAATCATTAATGTTTTTGCAGGTTTATTTTGACTCAAGAAAAATGCGATAATTTGAATTGCTACGCAAACAATATACATGTATAGTGGACTCATGTCATATTTGGCAATACTATTAATACCAATAATGATGCCGAATGCAACGATAGGTACAATGAAAGTTAAAATCTGGTTTGTGGATTTTTTGAATTCAAATGCAGCAATAGCACCTGTCCAACGACCAATCATCATACTTCCCCAATATATAGAAATGTAAGGAGCAATTTTAGAAGAAGGGATACTTCCGAAATCAACTTGCTTTAATAATTCTCCTAAATTAGAGCCGATGGCAACTTCAACACCTACATAAACAAATATGGCAAGCATACCTAAAACTAATTGAGGGTATTTCATAGCACCCCACCCATTTTCATTTTTCTGTGCTGCAAAATTGGCATATAATAGCCCAAAAACGACTACGCCTAATGCCAATAAAAGCCATTTCATTCTTGTTGTTTCTAGTGGGTGACTTAATTGGTCATTTTCGGATTGAAGTGGCGCAATTGTGGCTTTCGCACTTGCAATACTTGTTAGTTGAATGCTATCTGATTTTGTAAAAGCAGTTTTTGCACTTACTAAAGAATCTAATTTTTTATTCAAAGCGTCCTCTTTCACATTTTGTAATAAGGAAATTTGTTTACTACTTTTTGTTACTATTTCGTTTTGAACATCAATAGTTTTCTGATTATTATAAATTGTAATTGCTTCTGTTGAAGTATAACTTTTAAATACAGGGGTAAAGGCAATGATTAAAAAACCTGTAATAATTAATAACAATTTAAGTGCTTTATTAGCAGGTTCTATTTTCTCTTCATTGATTCCTGCTGGCACTTTTTTAGAGAACTTAAATAAAGCGGCTGCGATTAAAAATAAGGCACCAACTGCTGAATATAATAAAATAACCTTGCTTAGTGGTAAGGTTTCAATGTCTTTATCTGTAATAGCAGCAGTGCTTCCAAATAATGCAAAGGCTACAACAATTGGTCCAATAGTGGTACCAAATGAATTGATTCCCCCGGCTAAATTTACACGGCTTGCACCAGTGCTCTCATCTCCAAGTGCAATAGCGAATGGTTGTGCGGCAGTTTGTTGTAATGAAAATCCTAGTGCAACTATGAATAATCCAACTAGCATTCCTGCGAAAGTATTTGCATTAACAGCAATGATCATGGCAACAGCGCCAATTGCTGAAAATAATAATCCATAAATGATACTTTTTTTATACCCCCATTTGCCTACCAAATCTTTTCCTCCAAATGCTCCATAGGCAAATAGGCCTAATGCGCCAAGATAGTATGCAAGGTAGAATGCGAAGTCTACCAGCTGGCTTTGGAATTGGTCTAAATGAAATTTGTGTTTACAAAATGGGATAAATACACTATTACTAGATGCAATAAATCCCCAAAAAAAGAAAACCACAATAAGGGTTGATAACGCGCCCGTATTGGTGGGCTGTTTTGTTTGGCTCATAACATTCGTTAGTTTAATCGTTAATCGAAAATCGATAGCGTAAAATACTTAAAATATATATTAAAACTTCAATTTTAGTCCTAAAAAATGGGGGTTGGTATTGTAGTGAGTATTTTGTAAATTGAATGCAAATTCACAAATCCCATGACCATAGTTCATATTAGTGCGGAATGTTATCCTATGGCTAAAGCTGGAGGGTTAGGTGATGTAGTTGGCGCGCTTCCTAAGTATCAAAACAAATGTGGCGATAAGGCGGTTGTGGTAATGCCTATGTACAAAACACCTTTTCTTGAAAAACAGGAATGGGAGGTTCATTATAAAGGGAATACGAATTTAGGGGAATGGTTTTTTGATTATACTATTATTAAATTAAAAAATAGTGTACTAGGTTTTGATTTGTTTTTGGTAGATATTAATGGATTATTAGATAGACCCAAAATATATGGATATGCCGATGACAATGATAGATTCATTGGATTTCAAATTGCTGTAATTAATTGGTTATGCAATTGGGCACAACAACCTGATATTATACATTGCCATGATCATCAAGCAGGTTTAGTTCCTTTTATGATGAAGCATTGTTATGATTATCAAAAATTACAAAACATAAAAACGGTGCTGACCATCCATAATGCACAATATCATGGGGCAATGGGTTGGGATAAAAGTATTTTAATACCTAGATGGGACTTGTGGAAACGTGGATTGTTAGAATGGAATGGTAGTATTAATCCTTTGGCAACCGCTATAAAATGCGCTGATAAGGTTACAACAGTGAGTCCAACTTATATGCATGAACTTAAAGTGTTATCTAATGGTTTGGAATCATTATTTGAAAGTGAGCAGTCAAAGTGTATAGGTATTTTAAATGGAATTGATGTTGAATTGTGGAATGCATCAACGGACCCAATGGTATTGTTTCATTATAATTCAAAAGATGTTATTGAAGGTAAACGAAAAAATAAGGAAGCAATTTGCACTAGGTATCATTTAAATTTTGACAAACCTTTGATTGTGTTTATTGGGAGATTAGTGGGAGAAAAAGCAGCGGATGTTTTGCCTGGCGCTATTCAACATGCTTTGGATAAAACCAATTGCGGAGCAAACTTTTTAATTATTGGTGCTGGAGATACCGCCGTTGAATCCGCTTTAAATTATTTAGTGCAATTGTATCCAGGAGATTACAATACATTTATTGGGTATGATGAAAAGACAGGACATGAAGCATATGCTGCAGCTGACTTTTTGCTGATGCCAAGTAGGGTAGAGCCATGTGGTTTGAATCAAATGTATGCATTGCGTTACGGTACTATTCCAATGGTGCGGGATACAGGAGGCTTGCATGATACTGTGGTTGACATGGGAGATGAAAATGGTTTTGGAATTCGCTTTTTACATGCAACAGAATCAGATATCGTTTACTCTATTGAAAGAGCAATTGAAGTATATAAGGATAAAAATAAAATGGCTAAAATGATTGCTCATTGCATGTCAATTGATCATAGTTGGGAGTCAGTAGTTGCAGATTATAAAAAAGTATATCAATCCATTGTTTAAAAATAAATTATAATACATGTCAAGTTTTGCAAAAGAAACAGTTTCAATCATACTTGGTGGTGGAGCAGGCTCAAGACTTTCTCCATTAACTGCTCGCAGATCAAAACCTGCAGTGCCGATTGCTGGAAAATATCGTTTAGTAGATATTCCTATTAGCAATTGTATCAATTCGAATTTGAATAGAATTTTTGTATTAACTCAGTTTAATTCGGCTTCCTTAAATCAGCATATTAAAAACACTTATCACTTTAGTGCTTTTAGTTCAGGCTTTGTTGATATTTTAGCAGCAGAGCAAACACCTGACAATCCAGGATGGTTCCAAGGCACAGCCGATGCGGTAAGACAATCGCTAAGGCATTTAGACAAAATGGATTTTGAATATGTTTTAATTTTAAGTGGTGACCAATTGTATCAAATGGATTTTAGTAAAATGATTGATGCGCATAAGAAAAGTGGCGCGGCTTTATCCATTGCAACTATTCCTGTAGGAGAAAGAGAAGCACCTGAATTTGGCATTTTAAAATCGGACGATGATAATGTAATTACTTCCTTTATTGAAAAACCGAAAAAAGAATTATTGCCCGAGTGGACAAGTGACACAGGTGATGCTATGAAAGGGCAAGGGCGAAACTATTTAGCTTCCATGGGTATATATGTATTTAATAAAGATATTCTATATAAATTATTAAATGAAGTGCACGCAAATGCAACAGATTTTGGAAAAGAAATTATTCCTGATTCCATTGCTCATTACAAAGTAATCAGTTATCAATATGATGGCTACTGGACAGATATTGGAAATATCTATTCTTTCTTTGAAGCAAATATTGCATTGACCGATGAAATACCACCATTCAATTTATTTGACAGTGCACAGACTATTTATACACGTTCAAGAATGTTGCCACCTGCTAAAATTAGTGGCACTCAAATAAATCAAGCTATTGTAGCGGAAGGCTCTATTATTCATGCTGCATCCATTACAAAGTCGGTAGTAGGAATTCGTTCTCGAATTGGGAAAGGTACCGTTATCAAAAAATCCTATATAATGGGTTGTGATTATTATGAAACAATTGAGCAAATCAATGCTAAAAATCAAAAAGGAGCACCTATATTAGGTATTGGTGAAAACTGTGTAATTGAAGATGCGATAGTTGATAAAAATTGTTCAATCGGCAATGATGTTGTGATTAGAGGTGGGGCACATTTAGAAAAAATGGATCATCCATTGTATACCATTAAGGATGGTATTGTGGTAATAAAAAAAGGAGCGGTGATACCTAATGGTTTCGTAATATAATTTTAAGAAAATAACAATATGAATACAGCATATACTGGAGAAAAAGTTAAATTAAGTTTTTGGCAAATATTTAATATGTGTTTTGGTTTTTTTGGCATCCAATTTGGTTGGAGTTTGCAAATGAATAACATGAGTGCTATTTATGAGTTCTTAGGTGCGAAGCCTGAGCAAATTCCAGGGCTTTGGCTGGCTGCACCAATGACTGGGTTGCTTATACAGCCCATTATTGGTTATTGGAGCGATAGAACATGGCATCCTAAGTTGGGACGAAGACGCCCATTCTTTTTAGTGGGTGCTATATTAAGTTCGGCCCTTTTATTTGTGATGCCTAACTCATCAACAGTTTGGATGGCAGCTGGTGTATTGTGGATTTTGGATTCAAGTATTAACGTAACCATGGAACCTTTTAGAGCATTTGTTGCTGATAATTTAAATGACAAACAAAGGTCTTTTGGATTTTCAATGCAGAGTATGTTTATTGGTCTTGCCTCTTTTATTGCAGGTTACTTGCCGCAGTTATTAGTAAAATGGTTTGGCGTTTCAAGGCAAGGTGCAGTGGGCACAATACCTCCCAATATTTTACTTTCATTTTATATTGGTGCCGCTGTATTTTTTGTAGCAGTAATGTATACTATTTTGAGAAGTAAAGAATATCCACCTTCCAAAAATATTAATGAAATTAAAGAGGAAAAAAAGGTTTCTATTGTAACAGAAATATTTGAATCTATTAAAAACATGCCTGTTCAAATGAAGCGATTAGCGTTAGTAAACTTTATTACTTGGCCTGGTTTATTTTTAATGTGGTTTTATTATACACCTGGTGTTGCAAGGCAGTTATTCCATGGCGATAGCGATAGTGCAAATCAATCTATTAAAGATTTGTATACTATAGGTGTTGAGCATGCAGGGGCAACATCTGCAATTCTTAACTTGGTGACATTTGGTTTTTCTTTTACACTTGCTTTCTGGGTTGGTTTGTTAGGAAAAAAATATACACATGCAATGTGTTTGTTGTTAGGTGGCATAGGATTAATCTCAGTATACTATGTTCAAAATGTTAATTTTTTATATTTGAGTATGGGATTGGTAGGTATTGCTTGGGCATCTATTTTATCCATGCCGTATTCTATGCTAGCTGGATTTATACCAGAACAAAAAATGGGTATTTATATGGGCATATTTAATTTCTTTATTGTATTACCTGAAATTATTGCTTCATTATTTTTCGGGAAAATAATGTCTAATTTTTTACATAATGATAGACTAATGGCGGTACAAATTGGAGGAGGCTTATTGATACTTGCTAGTATTATTTGTGTATTAATTATTAAAGAAGAAACAACTAACAAAGAAAAAATTGCGAAAGCCTAAGTAAAAGTCATGAATAAAAAATTATTAGGAATACTCGGCATCTTAGTTTTAAGTATTTCCCTTACTGCACAATCCGTTGAGTTTTATCCAAGCAACTGGTTTGTGCACATGAAAAATAAAAAGGTTCAGGTTTTAGTAAGATCTATTAAGGAAGATTTTACGAATGCCAATATCCAAATCAATTACCCCGGAGTGCATTTACAAAAAGTGCATCATTTTAGTAATGGACATTATTTGGCAGCAGATTTGTTAATAGACGAAAGTGCGAAGTCAGGTGATGTTTCATTTATTATCAATGCGCAGAATCATAAGATTAATTCAAAATGGACATTAAAGGAAAGAAGAAAAGGGTTAGGTAATAATTTCGCGCAAGGCTTGTCCTCTAGTGATTTGATTTATTTTTTAATGCCCGATAGATTTAGTAATGGAGATTCATCAAATGATCGTGTTGCTGGACTAAAAGATCAATCACTAAATAGGGACTCCATTTTTTTAAGACACGGCGGTGATTTAAAAGGAGTTGCGAATCACTTAGATTATATACAAAAATTAGGAGCCAATACTTTATGGATGACGCCTGTTGTAGAAAATGATATGCCAGATAGAACTGAGCATGGCTATGCGGCTACAAACAATTATGCCATTGAAAAAAGGTTTGGAGGAGAAAAGGCATATTTAGCATTAAGCGACAGCCTTCATAAAAAAGGCATGAAATTAGTACAAGATGTTGTATACAATCATTTTGGCAGGTTTCATTTTTTGGTACAAGACGCACCTGATAACAATTGGCTACATCAATGGCCAACTTATACTCAAACGCATTACAGAGAACAAGCTATTTTTGATCCCTATCATTCCAAGTCAGATGAAAAAAGAATGATAGACGGATGGTTCACTACTGAAATGCCAGATGTAAATCAAGAAAATCCTTTCGTTGAAAAATATTTAACGCAAAATGCTATATGGTCGGTTGAAACTTTTGGAGTAGATGCTTTTAGAGTGGATACCTACAAATATTGCAATGTTGAAGTAATGAATCGTTTGAATAAAGCTTTGTTGGATGAATACCCGAAAATATTTACCTATGGCGAATGTTGGGTAGATGGTGTTGCTGCACAAGCTTATTTTATTGAAAATAATTTGAACTTACCATTTAAAAGCAATTTGAAATCGACTTCTGATTTTAGTTTGCTATTTGGCGGCATATTGCCTGCGCTAAACGAAACCAATAATTGGAATAATGGGGTGATTAAATTGTACACTACTTTATCCTATGATTTTTTATATAAGAAGGCAAATAACAATGTTATCTTTTTGGACAATCATGACATGACGCGTATACATTCTTCATTGGGAGAAAGTATCCCTAAAACTAAAATGGCGTATGCTTGGTTGTATACCTGCCGAGGCATCCCTCAATTATATTATGGGTCTGAAGTTTTAATGAAAGGTATTTCCAATCCAGATGGTTGGGTAAGACTTGACTTTCCAGGGGGATGGGCAGGAGACAAGAAAAATGCATTTACAGAACAAGGTTTAACTAAGGAAGAAGCAGATTTCTTACATTATGTTCAATCTTTAGGTGCTTATAGAACAAAGACATCAGCGCTGAAAACTGGCGAAATGATGCAGTATTTACCCGAGGATGGTTTGTATGTTTATTTTAGATACGATCAGGATAAAACAGTGATGTGTGTGATGAATACAGATTCAAAAAATAGAATCGTTGATTTTTCTAAATATGCTGAAAGAACAAGTAATTTTAAAGGAGGAAAAGATATAACAACAGGGAATATAATCGGAACTAAATTTTCAATACCATCCATGAGCATGCAGGTTATTGAATTAACAAAATAAATATGCCAAAATACGAAGATGTCAATTTTGTAGATAGTCAGCAACCTGTTTGGAATTACTCCTTAATGTCGGATGCGGATATTCAAAATTTCCAAAATGGCACACATTATAGTTTATATCAAATATTTGGGAATCATCAAATTGAAGTTTTAAAAACTGCGGGTACTTACTTTGCCGTATGGGCTCCAAATGCAACTGCAGTTTTCGTTACTGGAAACTTTAATGATTGGAATAAAACAACACATCCTTTAAAAGTAAAATTAGATAGTTCTGGCATTTGGGAGGGGTTTATTCCTGGTGTATTAAAGGGGGAGGTTTACAAATACCATATTCACGGATATAAGGGGGCATTACTAGATAAGGGAGATCCATTTTCCAATTATTGGGAATTGAGACCATTAACTGCTTCTATTACATGGGATACGCAATATGATTGGAATGATGCAAAGTGGCTGGAAAAAAGAAAAGTAAGTAATCGTACCGATCAGCCTTATTCAGTTTACGAGGTTCATTTAGCTAGCTGGATGCTTCCAGATAAAAACAATGAGGATAGTTATAATTCATATACTCAGTTAATAAAATTATTGGTTCCATATGTTAAAGAGATGGGCTTTACACATGTCGAGTTTATGCCCGTAATGGAACATCCTTTTGATGGTAGTTGGGGGTATCAAGGCATTGGTTTTTTTGCGCCCACTTCGAGGTTTGGTAATCCGCAGGAATTTGCTGCACTTGTTGATGCGTTTCATGATGCTGAAATTGGTGTAATCATTGATTGGGTGCCTTCTCATTTTCCATACGATAGTCATGGCTTATTCATGTTTGATGGAGCTAATACTTATGAATATGCAGATATGCGTAAGGGCTATCATCCTGACTGGAATTCCTATATTTTCAATTACAAAAGAGGTGAAGTAAAATCATTCTTAATTAGCAGCGCGCGTTTTTGGTGTGATCAATTTCATATAGATGGTTTAAGAGTTGATGCAGTTAGCTCAATGTTAAAATTGGATTATAGTAGGGAGGAAGGACAATGGGAGCGTAATGAATTTGGAGGCAATGGTAATATTGAAGCCATTGCATTTATCAAAGACCTAAATGAAACCTTGTACAGAGATTTTCCTGCAATTCAAACAATAGCTGAGGAGGCTACTGATTGGCCAGGCGTTAGTCAGCCTACTTTTATGGATGGATTGGGTTTTGGAATGAAATGGATGATGGGTTGGATGCATGACACCTTGGATTATTTTAAATTAGATCCTTTATATAGATCAGGCAGTCAGGATAAGTTTACATTTTCAATGATGTATTATTATGACGAACATTTTATGTTGCCATTAAGCCATGACGAGGTTGTACATGGCAAGAGTCCAATGATTTATAAAATGCCAGGTGATGAATGGCAAAAATTTGCGAACCTAAGACTTTTGTATACTTATATGTTTACACATCCTGGGGCTAAATTGCTGTTTATGGGAAATGAATTCGCAGCTACCGAGGAATGGAATTATACCACCGAACTTCAATGGGATTTATTAAAACATTTAAGTCATGGAGGCATGAAAAATTGTGTTCAACAATTAAATAAATTACTAGTTAGTAATCCTGCGCTTTATGAACTACAATATGATCCTGCTGGCTTTGAATGGATAGAAACCAATAAACGTCAAGAGGGCGTTATTGCTTATAGACGTAGGTCAAAAAAATGGGAGCAAGATATTATAGTCGTGCTTAATATGACACCAGTGCCTCGTCATGATTATCCGATTCATGTACATGGGAATAAAGCATGGAAGGAAATTTTTAATAGTGATGATAAAGCTTATTGGGGAGTTGGAGATTTGCAAAACAAACAATTGAAAATGGAGCCACAGGATGAGCACAATGAATGGTTTAAACTTTCGGTTGATCTGCCAGCATTGTCAGCCATTGTCTTAAAATAATATTCCATTTATAATCATAAGAAAAGGCCACTCAATTGAGTGGCCTTTTCTTATGATTATATTTATTAAGAACTAAATAATTAAAACAATCCTTTTCTTAAAGTTGTTTTACCTTCTCCAATTTTAAATCCATTATTGTAAACTTCTACTTTGTATTCTCCTTCCACTAATTTAGTTGATTGTTTAATGTCAAAGTTAACTGGCAATACAGCGTTTTGTACGTATTGCACAGTTAATTTATTGGAGTACGCTTTTTGGCCATCTTCTCTAGTTGAAGTAGTTGCGCCATCACCAATTGATTTACCGTCTGGGCTAGTTAAGCAAACATAAATATCTTGGTTGCCTGAAGGTGTGATTTTGTTTTTATCTAATTGGAACGAAACACGAATAGTGTTTGCTCTTTTAGCATTATTAGTTTTTCTTTCACTGCCGTCCTCTCTAACTCTTAATGATTCAATATTAAATGATGAAGCATGTAATGTTGAGCCAATATCTTGAAGACGATCTTTTTCTTTTGTAGTGTTAGATAAATTTGTATTAAGTGTGCTATTTTGATTCGTTAAATCTTCGTTTTTAGCAGTTAATTGTTTGTTTTCAGCTTGAGCTTTTTCTAAGTCAGCAACTAAGCCACTAACTTTGCCATTTAATTCAGCGATTAAAGTTTTTGCTTCAGACAATTCTTTATTGGTTGCTTTTTGATTCTTCAAAATGTTGCCAATATTCGATTTCAATTTGTTGATCTCGTTTGTTTTTGCTAGCAAATCTCCTGAAAGCTGCGTATTTTGTAAATTCAATGAATCTACTTTGGCCGATGCTGCAATAAATGCGGTATTGATGGCATTTTTGCTACTATCAATTGCAGCTACTTTAACATCATTTTCTTTTACTAACTCGGTTTTTGAACTATTAAAATATATCCAAGAACCTATAAGTGCAACTACTAGAACTCCTATAATAATTTTGCTGCCATTGCCTGATGATTCGTTACTCATAAAATTTGTTTTAATATTTGCCTCTAAGTTATAAAATTTTAACCACATATATGCCATTCGAATAAATTGTAAAGATTTTAACGAATCGTTTACATGAATCTTTATCTTTGAATATGCCTACTTCTAAAATTATTGCTAACTGGAAAAAAAATGTTTTTGATGCTGTATACTGGCTTGAAGGGGAAGAGCCCTTTTATATTGATCAAGTTGTTGATTATGCTGAAAAACATTTGTTAGTTGAAGCAGAGCAGTCGTTTAATTTGACCATATTTTATGGCAAGGATGCAGATTGGGCACAAGTGATTAATGCTTGCAAGCGATACCCAGTTTTTGCAGAAAAACAGGTAGTGATATTAAAGGAGGCGCAGCATATGGGGCAAATCGAAAAATTGCTTTCCTATATTGAACATCCATTAAGCTCTACTATTTTTATTGTTGCACACAAGGATAAAAATGTTGACGGACGCTCGGCATTAGCAAAGGCCTTAAAGACGAAAGCGGTAGTCGTAAGTACTAAGAAAATGTACGATAATAAATTGCCTGAGTGGGTGATGAGTTGGGTTTCGGACAGGGGATATCAAATAAGTTCAAAGGCGGTTCAAATTATTGTAGATCATATAGGAAATGATTTAAATAGAATTCAAAATGAGCTTGAAAAGTTAATTGTGAATTTGGGGGATCGCAAAAAAATGAACGAGGATGATATTGAGAAATACATAGGGATCAGTAAAGAATACAATGCTTTTGAATTTCAGGATGCGGTAGCGCAAAAGAATTTTTCTAAAGCAATTAAAATGATTCAATATTTTGAATCCAATAATAAAGCGGCGCCAATTCAGCTAATTCTTCCAACCTTATATACTTTTTTTAGTAAGCTATATGCAATTTATGGGTTGGGCACTTCCGATGAAAGAAGAATTGCAAGTGAAGTGGGGATCCCTCCATTTTTAGTTAAAAATTATGTAGCTGCCGCAAGACATTATTCCTATGGTAAAGTAGAGCAAATCTTATTAACCGTGCAGGAATATAATTTGAAAGTAATAGGCATCAACAATGGGGACAACACCGACGGTGACTTACTTAAGGAATTAGTAGTTAAAATAATGGATGTTGGCTTAAAATAGCTTTTGAAGTATTTACGTCTTCATTCAATTGAGCTTTAAGTGCATCTAGTCCATTGAATTTTACTTCCCCTCTAATGAAGTCATACACCAAAACAGTAATTGTTTGTTCGTAAATGTCTTCATTGAAGTTAAAGATGTTTACTTCAATTACTTTTTTATGACCATCAACAGTTGGTCTCACGCCAATATTCATCATGCCATCTAATACCACATCTCCAAAACAAGCACCTTTCACGCGTACTGCGTAAACGCCATTTGCAGGAATGATTTTTTCTTCATCATTGATATGTAAATTTGCAGTAGGAAAGCCAATGGTTCTTCCAATTTGATTTCCTCTTACAATAAAGCCATCAAAAAAGTAAGCATAGCCAAGTAGCTCATTTGCTTTTACCAAATTCTTGTCAGAAAGATAATTTCTGATTTGTGTGGAGCTCACAATTTCTGTTCCAATCGTTTGTTCATTTATTTGCTCCACATTGAATCCAATTGCTAATCCAATACTTTTCAATAATTCAAAATCGCCCGTTCTACCTTTACCAAATCGGTGGTCATATCCGACAATGATTGTGTGCGGCTTAAAATTGGCAACTAAGAATTGAGTAACATAATCGGTAGCACTTAAATTAGAGAATTGATAATCAAAAGGAATGACCACTAAATGGTCTATCCCGGATTTTTCAAGCAATACGATTCGTTCATTTAAGCTAGTTAGTTGCTTAATTTCTCCCGGAATTGATGAAGTTATTTTACGGGGGTGGGGATGAAAGGTTACAATGATGGTTTCCCCGCCAATGTTAGTGGCAATTTCCTTCATTCTTCCAATAATTTGTTGATGCCCTTTATGAACACCATCAAATGCGCCAGTAGTGATTACCCCTTTATTAAATTGGGGTAAATCTTTTAAATTATAATGAACCTTCATCTTAGATTGCTAAATATGGCACAAATGTAAAACAATTGTACCTTTGTGCTTCAAATCAATTTAGTTCATGTCATTGTATGCCCAACGCGGAGTATCCGCTCAAAAAGAAGAAGTGCACGCAGCTATTCAAAATTTAGATCAAGGCTTATACCCAAATGCCTTTTGTAAGTTATATGCCGACTTTTTAGGTGGTCAATCTGATTACATTAATATCATGCATGCCGACGGTGCGGGTACCAAAAGTATATTGGCTTATATCTATTGGAAGGAAACTGGGGACGCTAGTGTATGGAAGGGGATTGCGCAGGATGCAATTGCAATGAATTTGGACGATTTATTATGTGTTGGCATATTTGATCAAATCCTCTTTTCTTCCACAATTGATCGGAATAAATCGGTGATTACAGGCGAAATTTTGAGCCAAGTAATTAATGGTACACAGGATTTTTTCAATACCCTAAAATCATATGGAGTTAATATTGAATTTTTGGGAGGAGAGACAGCTGATGTTGGGGATGTGGTAAGAACGATAGCTGTAAATGGAACGATGACGGCAAGATGGCCAAAGTCTAAATTAATTACCAATGATTTAATTGCACCTGGTCAGGTGATTGTAGGGTTTTCAAGCCATGGTAAAGCTAATTATGAAACCGAGTACAATAGTGGATTAGGTAGCAATGGTTTAACGAGTGCAAGGCATGACGTATTAAGCAAGGAGTATGCGACAAAATACCCTGAAACCTTTGAGTCTACTTTGTCTGATGCCGTGGTCTATATTGGCAAGAATAAAGTAACTGATCAATTGAATATTCCAGGTTTTGGTACTATTTCAGTTGGTAAGTTATTATTAAGTCCCACTAGAACCTACGCACCCTTGGTTAAAGCAATCTTATCAGAACACTTTGATGCAGTAAAGGGAATGATTCATTGTAGCGGTGGAGGTCAAACCAAGTGTATGAAATACCTTCCTGGCAATATGCGTATTGTTAAGGATAACTTTATGCCGATACCTCCTATATTCAATTTGATTCAAGCCAATTCAGGTGCCAATGCACGCGAAATGTATCAGGTATTTAATATGGGTCATCGACTAGAAATATTTACTGAGGCTTCAAGTGCTGAAAATTTAATTTCAATTGCAAGCTCCTTAGGTATTGATGCTCAAGTAATTGGAAGAGTTGAATTATGTGATTCAAAAGAACTTGTACTAAAAGGTGATTTTGGAACCGAAGTCTTTAATTATTAAACCTTTAGCAAGCACTTATTTTAAATAATTAAAAAATATTAATATGTCAGAAGTAGTTGTGAACCTCGAAAATGCAAATATCTACCAAAGTGGAAGTCTTATTTTGCAAGATGTAAACTTTAAAGTGGAGAAAGGGGAGTTTGTTTACTTGGTAGGTAAAACTGGAACTGGTAAAAGTAGTCTTTTGAAAACTTTGTATGGAGAATTGACGCTCACTGAAGGCACTGGTGATGTTGTTGGTTTTAACTTGAAGGATATGACATGGAAAACACTTCCGTTTTTAAGAAGGAATTTGGGCATTGTTTTTCAGGATTTTCAATTGCTTACTGATAGAGATGTGCATGAGAATTTAAGATTTGTCTTAAAATCCACAGGCTGGGAGGATGAAAAGTTAATTGAGCAAAAAATCAATGATGTTTTAGCCAAAGTAGGGCTTCAAAATAAGGGGTTTAAAATGACTTTTGAGATGAGTGGAGGGGAGCAGCAAAGGGTCGATATTGCGCGCGCCTTGCTAAATTCTCCAAAGTTGATTTTAGCAGACGAGCCAACGGGTAGTTTAGACCCTGAAACAAGCGATGAAATCATGCAATTATTGTTTCAAATTGCCAAAGAAGATGGTACAGCTATTGTTATGGCAACCCATGATTTTATGGTGGTTAACAAGTTTCCTTCAAGGACTTTGACCACAGAGGGAGGTAGATTGGTGAGCAAGGCATAATTTTTTCCCACAATTCAATATAAATTGCCCATTTTTCCTTGAATTCTAGTGTCTTTTTCTTATGTTCGCAGACATTTTAAAGAGCAATAATAGTGAGACTAAAGTCATTAGAAATCAAAGGGTTCAAGAGTTTTGCTGACAAAACCGTCGTTCGTTTTGACGAGGGAATTACGGGCATCATTGGACCAAACGGATGTGGTAAAAGTAATATCATCGATAGTATTAGATGGGTAATTGGGGAATCAAAAATTTCAGCACTAAGATCTGAGAATTTAGATTCATTGGTTTTCAATGGTTCTAAAACTAGAAATGGGAGTAGTATGGCGGAAGTAAGTTTGACTTTCGAAAATACCAAAAATTTATTACCTACCGAGTTTAGCACCATAACGGTGACAAGACGTTATTACAAAAACGGAGAGAGTGAATATCGTTTAAATGATGTTGCTTGCCGTTTAAAAGATATCCATAATTTATTTATGGACACTGGTGTAAGTACAGACAGCTATGCCATTATTGAACTAGGAATGGTGGATGATATTATCAAAGATAAAGATAATAGTCGTCGTAGAATGTTAGAGCAAGCTGCCGGTATTACCATATACAAAACAAGAAAGAAAGAAGCTAAGAATAAGTTAGATGCTACTGAGCAAGATTTGTCTAGAATTGAAGATTTGTTATTTGAAATTAATAACCAATTAAAAACTTTAGAAAATCAAGCTAAGAAAGCGGAGAAGTATTTTGAAATTAAGAAAGACTATCAAGCAACAGCAATCGAATTAGCTATTGCAAGTTTGGAAGGTTTTAATATCAGCTATAAAGATTTAACTGAACAACAAGATACCGAAACTGACAAGAAGGTGCATTTGGAAGCACAAATTGCATTGGAAGAAGCAGCATTAGAACAAGATCGTGTTGTGTTCATTGAAAAAGAACGTGCCCTACAAAGTTTGCAACATGAGTTCAATGAAAAAGTTGAAGCTTTAAGAACAAAGCAAAACGAAAAAAACTTAGCCGCTCAAAGATTAAATTATTTGAATGATAAGGAAGCAAACCTACAAGAATTTTTAGAGCGTGCCGAGGGGCAATTAAAAACAATTGGTGACTCTATCGAGTATACAAAGTTGCAAGTAATTGAGGAAGAAAATTTATACAACGATTTTAAAAATAGAGTTGAATCTTCACAAACAGAGTTAACAAATAAGCGCGCTCAGTTTGATGATCAACGTTCGGTATTAGATGGTTTACGTCAACAATACGGTCAAATTCAAAGAAGTCAGTTTGATGCTGAAAAGAAAGTAGCTGTATCAGATACATCCATTCAAAATGTTTTAAGAAGTCAAGAACAATTGGCTTCTGAGCAAACTCATCGTGCAACTCAAATTGAAGAATTGACTGCAACCTTAGCCACTAAGGAAGCGGACTTAACGGACAGAAAAGCACATTTAGCAGAATTGCAAGCGCAACATGAAAAAGCAAAAGCTGCTATTTTTGAAACGCAGGCTCAATTGGAAGTGTTGAGAGCTAACTTGGCGGATCAAACAAGAATTTTAGATGCTAAGAAAAACGAATACGATTTATTAAAGAGCTTAGTGGACTCAATGGAAGGTTATCCTGAGAGTGTTAAGTTTTTACATAAGAACACAGGTTGGAATCACAATGCACCAATCCTGTCAGATATCTTGTATGTGCAAGAGCAATATCGAACAGCTGTAGAAAATGTATTGGAGCCATACTTAAACTATTATGTTGTAAATAATTTAAAAGAGGGTATGCAAGCCATTCAGTTGTTAGATGACAACAAAAAAGGAAAGGCTAACTTCTTTTTATTAGATCAATTAAGTGGGGCAAAAGCAGAATCTGCTCCAGTAAATACTATTGCTGCTTTGTCGGTTATTGAAATCGATCCACAATATGCAGCGCTAGCCAATCATTTGTTAGGTAATGTATTTATTGCTGAAAATGAGGCAGCTTTAGAAGCAAACAACAGCGGGGTGATTTTGGAAAAATCTGGTAAATATGTGAAAGGCAAGTTTACCTTAACAGGTGGAAGTGTTGGTTTATTTGAGGGTAAGAAAATTGGACGTGCTAAAAACTTGGAGAAACTATTGGAAGATATTCAATCACAAGAAAAAGTGGTGAATGAATTAAAAGACCAAATCCAAGTACAACATAATTCTGTATTACAATTTAACGAGCAATTAAAGGAAAATGAGATTCGTTCAACTGAACAATCTATAAACACTTTAATCAATGAAGTCTTTGCTAATAAAAATCGTTTAGAGAATTTGCAATCAGCTCAGGCGAATGCAGTTACTAAATTGGCTGAGTTTGCAACAAAGATTGAGGATGAGCACGCTGCAATTGCTGATACTAGAGTTGCTTTGGAAGCTTTGAATGTTTCTTTACATGAAACTCAAGCTAAATTAGAGGCAATTGAATTAGCTTATCAAGCTGCTGAGCAGGCTTATCATTTGGCATCAGGTGAATTCAATGAAATGAATTTGCAGTTGACAAAACAACAAAGTAAGATCGAATCATTGCAACAGGAAGTAGTATTTAAGGAAAATCAATTAAATGATTTACATACTCAAATCCAAAGCAATTCTGCTCAGTTGACCGAAGCGTCTACAGCTATTGTAGAAAGCAAAGAGCAATTGGCACAAATTGAAGCTGCGTTGGTTGAATTAATCAAGACAAAAGAAGAAGAAGAATTAAAATTAAATGAAGCTGATCAAGCTTACTATACTTTACGTAACGATCTTCAAGAAAAAGAAAGTTCGGTTAGAACACAAATTAAGTCTAAGGAATTAGTAGATCAATTGATTAATGAAATCAAAGACAAATTGAACAATCTTAAATTGCAGTTATCTGGAATGAAAGAACGTTTAAGCGTTGAGTTCAAAGTAGAGTTAGAAGAAGTATTAGATAAAGGACGTCAAACGGAAGAAACTTTAGAAGAATTGCAACAAAGCGCTGAAAAAATGAAGAAGCGTTTGGAGAATATGGGTGAAGTAAACCCAACTGCGATTGAAGCGTATACTGAAATGAAAAAGCGTTATGATTTCATTTTAGAACAAAAGAACGACTTGGTAACTGCGAAAGAAAGTTTATTACAAACGATTCAAGAAGTTGAAGCAACTGCCAATCAAGCTTTCTTAGAAACTTACAATACAGCTAGAGAAAACTTCCAAAAAGTATTCAAGGCTTTATTTACAGAAGAAGATTCTTGTGACTTAGTGTTAGTTGATCCAGATAATTTAGCCGAAACAGCAGTTGAGATTGTTGCGAAGCCTAAGGGTAAGCGTCCATCTTCCATCACACAGTTATCGGGAGGAGAGCGTACTTTAACAGCAACTGCAATGTTGTTTGCGATTTACTTAATTAAACCAGCACCATTCTGTATTTTGGATGAGGTGGATGCGCCATTGGATGATGCGAACGTTGGTAAGTTCACGCAAATGATTCAGAAGTTCTCTGATAACTCTCAGTTCATTATTGTAACACACAATAAGCAAACAATGAGTGCAGTGGATGTGATTTATGGAGTTACTATGCAAGAGCCTGGTGTAAGTAAATTGGTTCCTGTTGACTTTAGAAGTTTAAGTAATTAATAAATTATATAAATTAGCTTTAAGAGTCCTTGGTAGCAATACTAGGGGCTCTTTTTAATTAAGTCAATCTTTGCAATGATCAAGTCTTCTATTATATTATTTCTTACTTGTTTTTTATTATATCTTCCATTTAGTAGGGAGCCGGATTATTTTGATAGTGAAACAGCTCCTGCTAAAATTGTTGCGCGCGGAGATAGTGTTGTTGCATTGTACAATGAATTTGGCAAACCTTATACATTAAAGTTGGACAAGCAAATGTATGCGTCTAAAATAGGACAGCCGGCTGAAGTTATTTATGAATTACGAAATCCAGATAAAGCGGCTATCAATCAGGCCTGGGGTTATTGGTTTATAGGAAAAGAAATTGCTTGGTCGTTTGGGGTATTTGCAGTTTTGATAGGAGTCGCATTTGCAACTACAAACAAACCTCATCCCGATGCATTAGCAGAACAATTAAATTACAAGCAGGAAAATAAAACAAAGTATCAATAGTTACAATAACTCATATACTATTTGAATTATTATCGTTTTAACAAGCGCTTAATCTCTTTGTCAACATCACGGTTCTTGATGGTTTCACGTTTGTCAAATTCTTTCTTACCCTTGCCAATACCAATCTCTAATTTCGCGTAATGTTTTTCATTAAAGAATATTCGCAATGGAACAATTGTAAATCCTTTTTCTTTTACCTTGCCTTCAATCTTCTTTAACTCTCTTTTTTCTAGCAATAATTTTCGATCATGTACTTCGATATGATTGTTTGCTGAACCGTGAGAGTAGGCGTTAATATATAAACTACGCACCCATAATTCGCCTCTGTCGAAAAAACAAAAGGAGTCATTGAAACTTACTTTACCTTCTCTTATTGATTTTACTTCCGTTCCTAGCAATACCATGCCGGCAACATATTTGTCTTCTATGTTGTAATTAAAATAGGCTTGCCTATTGTTTAATTCTTTAGCTGGTAATGCTTTTGATTTCGCCATAAAAAATGTCCCAGTCTTACGGCTGGGACAACAAAAGTAGTATAAGTATGCCTAGTTAAGAAATAGAAATGCTTAGTTTCTGAATAAGTAGGCTACTTCGGATAATTTATTCTTTAATTCCTTTCGATCTACGATGAAATCAAGGAACCCATGATCTAGTAAAAATTCGCTTCTTTGGAATCCTGCAGGCAAATCTTTTTTGATGGTTTCTTTAATTACCCTTGGTCCCGCAAATCCAATAAGTGCCCCAGGCTCTGCAATATTTATATCACCTAACATACCAAAGCTGGCTGAGATACCGCCAAAGGTAGGGTCAGTTAATAAAGAGATGAAAGGCAATTTAGCATCGCTCAATTGGGACAATTTCCCACTTGTTTTTGCTAATTGCATTAAGCTAAATGCACTTTCCATCATACGTGCACCACCACTCTTGCTGATTACTAAAAAGGGTAGGTGATTGGCTATACAATAGTCAACTGCTCTTGCAAATTTTTCACCCATTACACTTCCAAGTGACCCTCCAATAAATTCAAAGTCCATACAAGCAACAACATAACCTTCACCATTCATTTTACCAACGCCTACGCGCATAGAATCTTTCAAATCAGTTTTAGAATGTATTTCGTCTAAACGTTTTTGATAATTTTTAAGGTCAGTAAAGTTTAATGCATCCTTGCTAACAATATTGTCATATAGCACTTCATATTGTTGTTCATCAAAAAGCATTTCAAAATATTCATCACTACCAATTCGGTGATGATGGTTACATTTAGGACATATGTACAGGCTTTCCTTTAATTCGGTGCTAGTGCAAATATGATTACAGGTTGGGCATTTTGACCACAAACCTTCGGGTGTTTCTTTTTTGTCAGCTGTTGGAGTAGTAATTCCTCTTTTAATTCTCTTAAACCATCTAGGTTTTCCAGTTTCATTACTAGTAGATTCGTCTCCGGTTAAATTCACTTCAATATCTTCTTCTCTGTTTCTCATAGTGGGGCATTTAAGTGAGCAATCGTTTCTAAAACTATTTTGAACTATAAAAGTATAAAAAAATAAACAGCCACCATTCTATTACGACTGGTGGCTGTGTTAAAATTTTGTTTATGCGTTTCTGTTAATACAGTTTAAATCCTCAAAAGATTGTTCTAATCTCTTAATAAAAGACTCTTCTCCTTTTCTTAACCAAACTCTTGGATCGTAGTATTTTTTATTTGGCTTATCAGCTCCTTCTGGATTACCTAATTGAGTTTGTAAATAAGCTTCATTCTTTTTATAGTATCCTAAAATACCTTCCCAGAAAGCCCATTGCAAATCGGTATCCAAATTCATTTTGATAGCACCATATCCAATTGCTTCTCTAATTTGATTTTGAGGTGAACCAGATCCACCATGGAATACAAAGTATACAGGCTTAGGTGCAGTACCTAATGTTTTCTCAATATGCAATTGGCTGTTGTGTAAAATTTCAGGTTTTAATTCAACATTGCCTGGGCTATATACACCATGTACGTTTCCAAATGCCGCAGCAACTGTAAATAAATTACCTACTTTCCCTAATTCAGTGTAAGCGTATGCAACATGTTCTGGTTGCGTGTATAATTTGTCGTTTTCAACACCACTGTTATCAACGCCATCTTCTTCACCACCTGTTACACCTAATTCAATTTCTATACCCATTCCTAATGGAGCCATACGTTTGAAAAATTCAACTGATGTTTGTATATTTTCTTCAATTGGTTCCTCAGACAAATCTAACATATGGGAGCTGAACAAAGGTTGTCCGTGTAATTTGAAATATTTTTCACTTTCATCAATTAATGCGCTAATCCATGGCAACCATTTTTTAGCAGCGTGATCGGTATGTAATACAACTGGCACGTCGTAATATTTAGCAACTTGATGAACGTGTAAAGCGCCTGCAATAGCACCTTGAATATTAGCTTGTAAATTATCATTTGGCATGCCTTTCCCTGCAATAAATTGTGCACCACCATTTGAAAATTGAATAATAATTGGAGATTTTAATTTTGCTGCTGTTTCAATTGCCGCATTGATTGTATCTGTACCAGTAGTATTAACTGCTGGGATGGCAAAATTGTTTGCTTTTGCATCATTGTACAAAGTTTCTAATTCTTTGCCGAATAAAACACCTGATCGGTACTTGCTCATAGTTTAATTATTGAACTACAAATATACAATTTATGCCGCAAACGGATGTTAGCCTAAAGGGGTAAAATAAGGTAAAATAATCCCCAAAATAGAAGGGGATACGCACATTAAAAAAGTAGGGAAAATTATAGATTCTCGAAATTAGAAGTAATGATTTCGCAGAATTTTGATTCAATCATTTTTTCTTCCAACTTGAGCATATTGCAAAATGCTTTTGCATTGCTTATGCCATGAGCGATAATTACTGGCTTGTTTACACCCAATATAGGTGTTCCGCCATAATGTTCGAAATGATAACGACTAAAAAAAGAATCGTCACCCAAACCTTGATGCACAGCAGCATCATACATAGCCTCGGCTGTTTTTAATACAATGTTACCAGTGAAACCATCACAAACAATTACGTCTGCCTTATCATTGAATAAATCACGTCCTTCAACATTACCCATAAATTGGATATGGGAATTTTCTTTTAATACAGGATAGGTTGCTTGGGCTAAAGCATTTCCCTTGCCTTCTTCTTCACCCATATTCAATAAACCAACTTTTGGATTTTCAATATGGAGAATATGCTTGGCATATAAATTGCCTAAAATGGCAAACTGATTTAATTGTTCTGGTTTACAGTCGGCATTTAAACCAACATCAACAAGTATACCCGTTTTGCCTTCCAACTTAGGAAGTAAAGAGGCAATTGTTGGTCGCATTACCCCTTTAATAGGTTTAATACTGAACATAGCTCCAACTAACATGGCACCGGTATTACCCGCACTTCCAAATGCATCAATGGAGCCTTCGGCTAATAATTTAAATCCTATTGCAATTGATGAATTAGGTTTTTCTCTTAATGCTTTAGTAGGATGTTCATGATAACCAATTGTTTCTGGGGCATGTACAATATGCAAAAAAGGTGAAGACACCCCGTGTTGTTGAAATAGTTCTTTCAACAGGGTTTCTTCACCTATGCAAAATATATTGTGCTCGGAACTAGAAAGATATTGTTGGACACCTTTTACAGCTTCCAGTGGCGCAAAATCACCACCCATCATATCTATACCGATATTCATTAATTATGCTTTTAAAGGCGCTTTTTCAGCTACTAATTTTCCTTTGTAGTACAATTTACCTTCTTGAACATGCGCACGGTGACGAACGTGGATTTCTCCAGTTGTACCATCAGTGCTTAATGTTACTTCTTGTGCTACATAGTGAGTTCTTCTTTTTGCACTACGTTGTTGTGAGTGTCTGCGTTTAGGATTAGGCATCTCTTATGTTTTAAATTTTTACTTTTATTTTATTTCAACTTTATCAACTATTCCGATTCTTTATCAAGTCCTTCTTTAAACTGCTCTAAGCCTTTCCACAAATTTTCATTTCTTGTCTCCAAAGGAGCAGACATGAGTTTTTGCAATTCAGCCAAAGCTTTTTGATTGCAGGTGGATTCGCCTTTTTCATTTTCCGGACAAATATGTTGAATCGGAAAACTTAAAGTAATGAATTCATAAATCCAGGCTGCTACGGTGATATGACTTTCGTTTCTATCAATGTAGTAGATGTCTGGATCTTCCTCTTGGCTGTTCATTGTGTCGGGTTCATCAACAAGTTTAATGATTAAATTAAACTCATCCCACAACTGAACCGTTAGGGGATTACCGCAACGATCACATTGTGTATCAACCTTGCCATCTACATCAAAATGTAATTGCATAAAGCCTTGATGCTTATCCAATTTCAGCTTGATTTTAGTGTCACAATTACTAAATTCCTGAGGCCCAAAATCATTAAAGAACTTATCCTCTATATGGTATTCGAACTCATGTTCGCCGGCCGTTAAACCTACAAATGGTATTTCAAATGTTCTGTTCTGGCCCATAACCGTACTTTAAGGGTTGGCAAAGTTAGTAAAAACCAATGAAAAGACAAAGTTTATCCTAATTTTACACTATAATTTATAAGATGTTCGAAGCCACAAAATTAGGTCAAAAATTGCCATGGAACTTCAAAAGGTATTTACTTGCCCTAACTATTTTTGTTTTTGGATGTTCTAAATCCTTGATTTCCAATTATTATTTACCATACATCTTTGCACCAATTGCCTATCTCTTAAGGTTATTTTTCGGTAAAATAAATTTTGCTATTGGGGAGTGGGTATATATAATTATTTGTATCTTATTGATAATCAATATATTTAAGCTTATTGTCAAAATAAAAGCGCCTGTTTCTTCCAGTACTTTCTATCTCCACTTAATTATTAGGGTTTTCAATGGAGGGGTTAAATTATATATTTTTTTTCAACTAATTTGGGGGTTAAACTACCAAAAAGAGACACCTGCTAGAGACTTTCATATGCAGGAAGTTGTTAGTTATACTGAGGCGCAAATGGATAGCTTGAGTCTAGTTTTAATTCAGCAAATGAATCAAACTAGGCCGAAACTTATTGATTCAAGTTTCCAAAAATTACAAATACAAGACATTTTTTTAAAGACGCAGGCAGCATATGCGGACATAACCATGCATTATCCGTTTTTACAATACCAAAAGCCGAGTTTGAAAAAGGCATATTTCCCAAGCTGGGGTGACTATGTCGGCTATACCGCATTTTATCAGCCATTCACAGGAGAGGCAATAGTTAGAGCTGACTTGCCTGTATTGACACTACCATTTACCATAAGTCATGAAATAGCACATCAATTAGGCTATGCCTCCGAAGCCGAAGCAAATTTTATAGCATATGTTATTGGAGTTGAATCAAAGGATCCATTGTTTCAGTATGCGACTCAATTGCAATTATTTACCTATGCCCAAAATGCACAGTTATTGCTTATTGCGAAGAGAGGAGACTCCACACAATTTCAATATGTGATAGCTAGAAATAAGCAATTAATAAGCCCAACTGTTTTAGCAGATAGAAAGCGAATTAGCGCATTTTTTATGCGGAAACAGGAATTGCAAATTCCAGGAACTACACAATTGTATAGTCAGTTTTTGAAATGGAATAAACAAGCTAATGGGATTGAAAGTTATAACGATGTTTTGTTATGGGCTTTGGCATATGCGCATAAAAAAAATCCTTAGAGATTACTAAGGATTTTGATTTAAAATAATTTAGTTAACAATGAGTTTTAAAATTGATTCTTCCACATCATACTCTCAATAGGCTTTTCGGGTTGCCCACTATATTTAGCATTTGTTTTTTTGTTGTAAGCAATTTCAATTTCACCATCAACTGGGAAATAAATTAATTGTCCAATTGGCATGCCTTTATAAATGCGTACAGGTTGTTTAACAGAAATTTCTAAAGTCCAATAACCACAAAATCCTACATCTCCTTTTCCCGCTGTTGCATGAATGTCAATACCTAAGCGACCAGTAGATGACTTGCCTTCTAAAAATGGAACATGTGCATGTGTCTCCGTATATTCCAAGGTCACACCTAAATAAAAGCCAGATGGTTCTAATACAAATCCTTCATCAGGAATTTCAAAATAAGAAATGGTGTTGTGCGCCTTTGCATCTAAAATTTGATTGTCATAAGTTGCCAACCATTTTCCCAAATGAACATCATAACTATTACTTCCTAAATCCTTACGATCATAGGGCTCAATTTTGATAGTTCCTTTTGCGATTTCTTCTAATATTCTTGAATCGGATAAAATCATCTTCTATTTTTTATGTGTATTTATGTTTATTTTGCAGCGTTAACCGCGGTGCAATCTAACTCAAAGCTTTTTTTTATGCCTTTCTTTTATCAACAAAATATTAACGACACCCGACATTTGGCCATTTGGTCAATTACAGAGCCAGTTTCATTTTTTGAAACGGATGTGAAATTAGCGGTAGATATTCAAAACGAAGAGCGTAAAATACAACATCTGGCGGTGAGGTTATTGTTTAAATTAATGATGCCCGAGGCTGATTTAAATAAAATCGTGATGGCGGATAATGGGAAGCCCTATCTGCAAGGTGTTCCTTTTCATTTTTCTTTTTCACATTGCAAGGGATATGCAGCAGTAGCAGTTAGCGATACGGATCCAATTGGTATTGATATTGAAATAATACATCCTCGTATTTTAAAAGTGGCACATAAGTTTTTAAATGAAACGGAAAAGGGGATGATTGCTCAACTGTCCGAAGCAGATCAACTACAACAAATGGCTTTTTTTTGGGCAGCTAAGGAAGCAATGTACAAGCAGCATGAACAATTAGGGATTGATTTTGCAAACCATTTTAATGTATTGTCTATCGCAAATGAAAATAGGGGATTAGTGGAAGCTCAAATATTACATAAGGGAATAGAGAAAAAAGTAAATTTGGAATATCATTTTGGTTCCGATTATATTTGCGTCACTTGTTTTACAGAAAGCCGATAATCATAGTTTATTATGAGTTAAGTCATAGCATTTGCATTTAATAAGTTGTCACTTTAGGGTACAATAAATTACGTGTTATGATAAACGAAAATAAATACAAGTATTTGGTACTATTATTAAGTGCTAAAGAAGTACACTTATATATTTACGATAAAGTAAATTTTGAAAAAATTAAGTTAAGTAGCGCTGATTCAATCGAAGCTTATGAAAGAGATATGCCTGGCAGAATGGGGCAGTTTACCGATGCATCAGCGCATAAAGAAACGGTACTTAATAACTTTCTGCATCATATAGACAAAGCTTTAGGGGAGGTATTAAATCAATATCCTAAAGTGCCTTTGTTTATTTTGGGTACTAAAAAAACAACAGGTCATTTTAATCAATTAACTAAACACGCAAAATCGGTTTCGGAATATATTGATGGTAACTATAATGAAAGTAGTTTGGCTGAGTTGAAAGGAGTTTTGGCGCATCCAATTATGGCATTGGACTTTAAGAAAGATTAGCTCGCTTCGCTCTGAAGAGTGACGCGTACCCAAAGCCTTTCAACTAAACGCTGCGCGTTTTCTTGGCTTTTATCATTCTCACCTGCTCATTCAAGCAAGCTTGATTCGCAGTCTTGAATGATAAAAGCCTGTCACTTTCGTGACAGGCTTTGTGCGGAAGAGGAGATTCGAACTCCCACGCCCGGGTGTGGGCGCTACCACCTCAAGGTAGTGCGTCTACCAATTTCGCCACCTCCGCTGAGGGAAGCAAACCTACTAAAAAAAAGCGTCTCTCCAAAGTGGTATTACTTTGAAAGAAACGCTTTTAAATAAGTATTCAATTTAAATTATAAGGTAGCAATCAACTCTTTTCCGTTTCTAACATAATCATCATTTTTAGCTTCAGTTGCTAATTTGATACATGTTTCGGCACTTTCACGAGCTCCTTTTTTATTTCCTAATTCTTTTTGAACTTTTGCTTTTAACAAATGCATGTAATATGCTTTTGTATTTAATGATACTGCTTTGTCAACACATACTAAAGCATTGTCATAATCCTTGTCCATGTCATAATAAAAATTTGCAGCTGAAAAATATACATCAGCCGTTACATTATTGCCCTTAGTAGCTGCCTTTACTTGTTCACGAATAGTTGGTTTAATATCCGTACTAATAGGAATATTTACCAATGTTTTAGCCCATTTCAAAGAAATGGTTGCCGTCTCTGGATTAATATTATCTACATTGATTGTAAAGTTTTCAGTGCTATTGCTAGTTGTTTCAGGCTTAACTTGAAAACGAACAACATCTTCAGCTTCTTTGTAACTAAAACTTCCCCAACTATTTGTGTTTGTGTTAAATATAATTGTCCATGTAGATTCGCCAGGAATTGTAAATAAAGCATACGAACCAGCTGCTAATAATTTACCACCTACTGTAACTGGGTGTGAAAAAGTAACTTTAGTAGCACCATTTGCTCCTGTTCTCCAAACTGATCCAGTTGGAGCTAAAACAGTGCCATTGCCAAATGCCGCACGATTTTTTAAACCTGGGCGCGAGTAAACGATTTCAATTTTACCTAGTCCAAAATCTTGAGATAAAGTTTGCGTAGGACTTGCTGCTGGCATCTTAATTTGTGCTTGTGCAGACAATCCGATTACTGTTAATAAAGAAAACAATATTTTTTTCATAGTTTTTATTTGTTTTGAATAACAAACCTAAATGATTTTGGTTTATTATAAGGTTATTTTTTTTGAAAGGCAGGGTGAAATTTGTCCAAAGTGTCTCTTAAAAACGCTCTATTGATATGAGTGTATATTTCAGTTGTAGTAATGCTTTCATGGCCAAGCATTTCCTGTACCGCTCTAAGGTCGGCGCCGCCCTCCACTAAATGTGTCGCAAATGAATGTCTAAAACTATGTGGTGATATCGATTTTTTAATTCCAGTCTTCAATATTAAATCCTTAATAATATAAAAAATCATAACCCTACTCAAACCTTTGCCTCGATTGTTCAAAAATAAAATATCCTCGCAATCCTTTGCTGGTGTTTGGTGTATGCGTATGGTATCCTTGTACAACTTAATATATTTAATCGCATCTGAACCAATTGGGACTAGCCTTTCTTTGTCTCCTTTGCCAATGACTCTTATAAACCCTACATCAAGGTATAGGCATGAAATTTTCAAATTGATAGCTTCAGTTACACGTAATCCCGAGCTATACATGGTTTCTAAAATGGCTTTGTTTCTACCTCCTTCTGGTTTGCTTAAATCTATATGCCCAATAAGGTCTTCTATTTCCTCAAAACTTAACACGTCAGGTAGCTTGCGGCGTGTTTTTGGAGTAGGCAAAAGGGTAGATGGATTGATCGTGCATATTTGTTCTAATACACAATATTTAAAGAATGATTTAATCCCAGATATGATTCTTGCTTGAGAAGTAGCAGCCATTTCCATTTCCCCGATGCACTGAATGAACTTTTGCAAATCGGGTAAGGTTATCTCGGACGGGCTTATCTCCTTGCCAATACTTTCAAAGTAATTGGTAAGCTTGTCAATGTCCCTCAAATACGCTTCAACTGAATGGGCGCTTAAGGATTTTTCTAATTGTAGAAATGCCTTAAATCCTTTTTTATAAATTGCCCAGTTCATCGGTATATATAAAAGATTTGATTGTTATAATAGAATGAGTTTATTTCGCATCAGATTCAAACAAAGATATGCAAGTAAATTTAAGGTCATTTAAGCAGAAAGTTAGTAAGAACGCAAAACAATTAAGGTCTTTTTTAACCAAATTGGAAAAACGCGCTCCAAAAGGTTTAGATAATTTAGCAGAATATTTAAGTCCACAGGTTTGGGCTGAAACAGATTGTTTAAGCTGTGCAAATTGTTGTAAAACGATGAGCCCTACATTTACAAAAACAGATATTAAAAGAATTGCTGCACATTTAAATACTACACCAAAAGCCTTTACAGCAGAATGGTTGGAGTATGATAAAAAGGATAAAGATTGGTTGAACAAATTAAGACCTTGTCAATTTTTAGATTTAAAAACGAATATGTGTAGCATTTATGAAGTAAGACCAGCGGATTGCGCAGGGTTCCCTCATTTGACAAAGAAAAAAATGACAGAGTATATTCACGTACACAAGCAAAACGTGGAATACTGTCCTGCTACTTATAAAATGGTAGAAAAAATGAATGATTTAATTGGGTCATAATTAAGTTAAAAATAAACATCTTCAAAATAGTCCAAAGCCCACTCCTCGGTGGGCTTTTTTAATATGGCAATTACATCAAATTGCAGCCATTTCCATTGTGGGTGCTCAAATTGATAATGTGCGGCTGCGTTTTTTAAAAATTGCATTTTAATTTTACTAATCATTTGTTCGGGAAATCCAAATTCGGAGGATGTTCTTGTTTTGACCTCAACAATGTGAAGCATATTATTTTTGCTGGCTATAATGTCTATTTCTAAATGTTTATATCTCCAATTACGAGCTAGCATCTCGAACCCCTTTTCTATTAAATACAAAGCAGCCATATTTTCGCCAAAATCCCCCGTATCTTTGTTATCCATAATATGATTTTAGTAAACATCGCGAAAATATAAAGATGCAAAAAGCGTATAAATTACATGGTGTTAATAGGCATTATGATTGGGGTGGATTTGATTTTATTCCATCATTAATGAAAATAGATAATGCAGAACATAAACCTTTTGCTGAATATTGGATGGGGGCTCACGCTTCGGCTCCAGCATTAATTGAAACGAATAATGGCATAGGCCAATTGGATAAACTAGTTGATGCAAATCCTAGTTTATTTTTAGGTAACAAAACGGCTAATGAATTTGGAACCTTGCCCTATTTATTTAAAATTTTAGATGTTGCTAAAATGCTAAGCATACAAGTGCATCCTAGTAAAAAAAGTGCTGAAATCGGATTTGAGATTGAAGAAAAAGCAGGAATTGCAATTAATGCCCCTAACAGAAATTATAAAGATAAAAATCACAAGCCCGAAGTAATGGTGGCCTTAAGTGATTTTTGGTTATTACATGGTTTTTTGGCACCTGAATTATTGGAAGCCCGCTTACAGGAATACTTTTATTTTCATCCGTTGCTTGATCATTTTAGAGGGGTTGATTATCAGGGCTTGTATAGGTTTTTTATGCAATTATCTTCGGCTGATGCAGATATTATTTTAAAGCCATTGATGATGGATGCAGTTGCAAGTGTTAAAAGTGGGGAAGTTGATAAATCACATCCGCATTGGTGGGCAAATAAATATTATAATGGTGTAGTGCCCGAAAACAGTATTGACAAAGGCATTTTTTCTATTTACATTTTGAATATTGTAAATGTAAAAAAATATCAGGGTGTTTTTCAGGGAGCAGGATTATTGCACGCATATTTAGAGGGTCAAAATATTGAATTAATGGCTAATAGCGATAATGTTTTGAGAGGAGGGTTAACGCCAAAGCATATTGATATTGATGAATTAATTAAGCATGTACAATTTATCCCAACTTATCCGAATGTTTTAAATGGAGAGGAATTAAATTCAATGGAGACCATTTATCCTTGTCCTGTGCCCGATTTTGGTTTAAGTAAAATAGGGTTAAATGAAGGCGAATCTTACACAATAAATTCAAAATCACTTGAAATGTTATTGGTGATTGAAGGGGCTGTTTTAATTGACAATAATTTATACAAATCAGGAGAGGTAGCAATGGTAAGCCCTTTGGAGCAAGTTGTAATTGTCGGCCAAAGTGATTCGATCCTATTTAAGAGCTTTGTCCCATAGGTTATTCACATTTGAGGAAAATGAATATGCCAAAATAATAGGCAAAAGTGTATTTTTGACTACATCGAATTAAAAGATACTTTATGAAATTGAATAAACAAATTACCATCGCTTTAGTAATCATGATTGCAACTAGTGCTTTGTATCGTGTAATGCCAGGTCGTCCATTAGGATTTGCACCACAAATAGCAATTGCATTATTCAGCGGTTCTTTGTTTAGTACTAAAAAACAATATTCATTTTTGCTGCCATTGTTGTCGATGTTAATTTCTGATTTAATGTATCAAGTCTTGTTTGTGAATGGCCTTTCTTCAATTCAAGGATTTTATAGTGGTCAAATTGAAAACTACATTTTAATTGCCGCAACTACTGTATTCGGATTTAGCTTACAAGGTTCAAATCCTGCTAAATATGTAATGTCATTTTTATCAGCCCCAACTGCTTATTTCTTAGCTTCTAACTTTATAGTTTGGGCGCAAGGAGGTGGGTATCATCATCCAATTACTGCAACTGGTTTAATGCAAACAATGGTAGATGGTTTGCCATTTTATCCGTTCAGCGTAGTTAGTACGGTAGTATTTGGTGCGGTATTGTTTGGTGCTTTCCGATTAGCAGTTCCAAAGTTCAAGGCGATTTAATCGTAATTGAAACTTAGTATTACTCGTTAATTTTTTCAAATTCAGTATCTATTTCCCATGGGCCATTATCTGCCGCTAGGGTAGCTAACTCATCACATCTATTATTGTAAGGATTATCGGCATGTCCTTTTACCCAATGAAATTTCACTTTGAATGGCTTAGCTAATTCATAGTAAACAGTCCACAAATCTTTATTTTTCTTCCCTCCTTTAAAATTAGTTCTGATCCAATTGTCTAGCCATTTTTTTTCAACGGATTCAACTACATATTTACTATCGGTATAAACATTGACAGGTAGGTTATTTGTTTTTAATGCGTTCATGGCTTGTATTACCGCAAGCAATTCCATTCTATTATTAGTTGTTTTTCTGAATGCGCCTGAAAGCTCTTTTACTTTGTTACCCCACATTAATATGGCACCATATCCGCCTGGTCCTGGATTTCCTCTTGAAGAACCATCAGTATAAATGACTATTTTGTCCATTGTAATTGCGTAAAAGGCTGATAATTAATAGTATACATAAATATACAAAGTTTGAAAGGAATAGCAATACAAAATGTATTTAATGTGTTTTTTTTACACAATAATTTTTTATCTTTAGTCGCTTGTTTATTAATTAATTACGATTGTCCTGACAAATTGCCTTGCTATGAAGTCTCTTGATTCAAAGAAGAATAAAACGAATAGTTCAAAAGTTGACGCTGTTCAACAAATTAAAATCAGTTTTCATTTAAAGTATAAAACTCATTTTGGGCAAGGAATTTATATTTACGGCAATCATCCTTTATTAGGAAATAATAATATTGAAAACGCAGTACCATTGGTTTATTTAAACAATGATTACTGGGTTTTGCATTTAAATGTAAATCCTGCTGAAGTTAATGATAAAATAGTATACCATTATTATATTCAAAATGCTGATGGCACTAAGTCATTTGAAACTGGAAGTGATAAATCATTGTGGCTTTCAAAAACCAGTGTAAATGATATTGTAATTATTGATAGTTGGAATTTTACTGGTTATAAGGAAAATACATTTTACACATCGCCATTTGTTAATGTGTTAATGAAACAGCCAGCAGCTGACAATGTAACCACTATAACAAATAACACTACGCATGTTTTTAGGGTGAAAGCCCCTTTGCTTGAACAAAACCAAACTGTTTGTATTATTGGCGAGGCAAAAGTACTAGGTGCCTGGGATGCAAGCAAAGCGATTGTAATGTCCAAAATAAAAGGGGAAACTTATTTTGAGTTAACGATTGATGCAGCAAAAAGTAATTTCCCATTTGTGTATAAGTATGGAGTGTATGATTTAAATACAAAATCCTTTTTGAAATTTGAAGAGGGGGAAAATAGAGTTGTTTATGAACCCGTTGGGAAGGATAAATTAGTAATTATAAATGATGGATTCATTAATTATAATTCGAGTAATTGGAAAGGGGCTGGTGTTGCAATTCCAGTATTTTCTTTAAGATCAAATAGTAGTGCTGGTGTTGGAGAATTTGCAGATATTAAGTTACTTGTGGATTGGGCTAATAAGGTAGGGTTGAAATTAATTCAGATTCTTCCTATCAATGACACAACTGCAACACATACCTGGATGGACTCATATCCCTATGCGGCCATTTCGGCATTTGCGATGCATCCTATGTTCATAAGACTTGATGCAATGTTAAAGAAAGGGCAAGCCGATTTATTGAATTCCTATTCAAGTAAGTTTGAAGCATTGAATAAATTAAGCACGGTTGATTATGAGGAAGTAATGAAATTGAAGTGGGAAGTACTTCGTGTATTGTATTTGAAAAATGGAAAAGAGGATTTAGCATCAAAAGGGTTTGCTGATTTTTTTGAAAACAATAAAAATTGGTTGGTAGGATATAGTGCATTTTCTTATTTAAGAGATTTACATGGCACAGTTGATTTTAATAGTTGGCCAACACATTCACAATTCAATGATACTGAAATTGCAAAATTATTAGATCCAAAATCTAAGACCTATGAGTCCATCGCATTTTTCTATTTTGTTCAATATCATTTGCATTTGCAATTATTAGATGCAACTGATTATGCGCATAAAAATGGAGTAATTGTGAAAGGGGATATCCCAATTGGAGTATATCGTTTTGGTGCGGATGCATGGCAAAGCCCTGGATTATTCCATATGGACATGCAAGCAGGTGCGCCACCTGATGATTTTGCAGTGAGTGGTCAAAATTGGGGATTCCCAACTTATAATTGGGAAGTAATGGCTAGTGATGGATTTGCATGGTGGAAGTCGAGATTTGATCAAATGAAGTTTTACTTTGATGCATTTAGAATTGATCACATTTTAGGATTCTTTAGAATTTGGAGTATTCCAATGCATGCGGTGGAAGGTATTTTGGGACATTTTGTGCCAGCCATTCCTGTATCAATTAATGAATTAAATGCAAAAGGAATTCGTTGTGATCATTATAGATTAACGCATCCTTATATTAATGAAACTATTTTGTTTCAGTTGTTTGGCTATGACAATGACTTAGTAAAAAAAGAATACCTTAAGCCAATAGGAGATGGTCATTACGAATTATTACCTGTTTACAAAACACAGAGACAAGTTGAAGCTTTTTTCAACACCATGCCGCAGGATCAATGGCATGATAAAATCAAACATGGTTTATATTCTTTAATAAGCAATGTTATTTTAATAGATGCTGAAAAAGCACATCACTTTCATTTCAGGTTTAATATTGAAGGAACAAGTTCATTCCAACAACTAGATCATACAACTCAACATTTATTAAAAGAATTGTATATCGATTATTTCTTTAAGCGCCAGGATGCGGCTTGGGAAAAAGAAGCTATGCAAAAATTGCCAATGCTTAAACTGTCCACCAATATGCTTATTTGTGGCGAGGACTTAGGATTAGTGCCTTCCTGTGTTCCAAATGTAATGTATCAATTAGGGATACTTAGCTTAGAAGTTCAAAGAATGCCAAAGGCCTCGCATAAAACATTTTTTCACCCTAATGATGCACCGTATTTAAGTGTTGTTACCCCTAGTTCACACGACACTAGTACTATTCGAGGTTGGTGGGAAGAAGATAGCGCAAAAACTCAGCAATTTTATAATCATGAAATTGGTCAATGGGGTGAAGCGCCAATTCATTGTGAGGCTTGGATAAATAAAGCAATCTTATTACAACATTTATATTCGCCTGCAATGTGGGCAATTTTCCAATTACAAGATTATTTAGGAGTAGATGAGTCCATCCGAAGAAATGATCCAAATGAGGAACGAATAAATGTACCTGCTAATCCAAAACATTATTGGAGGTATCGCATGCATTTGAGTTTAGAAGATTTAATTACTTCAAATAGTTTTAATACCGAGTGGAATTCAGTTATTAAATCAAGTGGTCGTTAAATATTATTGTCTGCTTTAGTATCTTCGTAAAAACCAACTTGATGGAATTATCCTTTTGGGAACAAAAATTGCCTTTTGAATATCCTTTTACCATTTCAAATGGTAGAACAAAAACGCATCAGCATAGTTTAATGGTTCGATTGTCGTTGGGCAATTGGCAAGGATTTGGAGAAGCTCCAGCCATTGTGTATTATAATGTGACTGTAGAAGGGATGATGGATCAATTAGAAAAACATCGAAAAGTAATTGAAAAATTCGCCTTGATTGATCCTGAACGCTTTTGGCATTTTTTACATCATTTATTTCCTAATGATCCTTTTTTAGTTTGTGCCTTAGATATGGCAGGATGGGATTTATGGGGTCAAATGAAAAAACAACCCTTACATAAATTATGGGGAACCCAGTGGAATACGGCTGCAAATGAAAATAGTGCAGTCCCACCAATCTGTGATTATACTTTAGGCATTGACCCTATTGAAACAATGGTTCAAAAAATGGCAGCACATCCTTGGCCCATTTATAAAGTAAAAGTAGGGACGGATTATGATATTGAAATGATCACTGCCTTAAGAAAACATACGGACAAACCAATACGTGTGGATGCAAATGCGGGGTGGACAACTGATGAAGCATTGATTAAAATTCCAG
>CANCEU010000014.1 GCA_947375185.1 Chitinophagaceae bacterium | reverse complement strand
ATTTGTGTTTTGCCGTTGCATCATGTTCATGGCATCATTAATGTAGTAAGTTGTTCATTATGGGCTGGTGCATCTTGTACTTTTATAGCACAATTTTCACCAAAAAATATTTTTGAATTATTTGAAACAAATACTTTGAATGTATTTATGGCGGTGCCTACTATCTATTTCAAATTAATGACTTATTTAGAATCATTAAATGAAAATGAGCAAGTGAGGTTAAAGAAATTAATGAGTACGTTTAGATTAATGGTTTGTGGTTCAGCAGCACTTCCTATTTCAGTAATGGAAAAATGGGAAAATTTAAGTGGACAGCGTTTATTGGAAAGATACGGTATGACCGAATTGGCTATGGCAATAAGCAATCCTTATAATGGAGAAAGGAAAGCAGGGTATGTTGGAAAGCCACTGCCAGGAGTAAATATTAAATTAGTAAATGAGCAATATGAGGAGGTCCCAGTAGGTGAGCCAGGTGAAATAATAGTGAGTGGCAAAAATGTGTTTAAAGAATATTGGAATAAGCCAGAAGCGACTTCCGAATCATTTACGAAAGATGGTTGGTTCAAAACAGGGGATATTGCCATTATTGAAAACGGGTATTATAGAATTATGGGTAGAAACTCGGTAGATATCATAAAATCAGGGGGTTATAAAATATCAGCGTTAGAAATTGAAGAAGTTTTAAGAGAAAATGAATTAATTGTGGATTGTGCGGTGGTTGGTATTAATGATGAAGAATGGGGTGAACTCATTGTTGCGGCTATTGTATGTAGTGATATGGATGCATTTGATGAAAAGGCAATTTCTGATTGGTTAGTACAAAAAATGGCTTCCTATAAAAAACCTAGAAAGTATTTGTTGTTAAGTGATTTGCCTAGAAATGCTATGGGAAAAGTAGTTAAAAATGAAGTAAAAAAATTATTCGAAAATTAAATCATAAAGTAATGAATTATAAAATAAATATTTGTATCAAATCTTTTGTCATTTTTTTATTACTTATAGTAATTTCAAATAATGTGTTTTCTCAAAAAAGATATAAAGACTATATTTTTAATAATGTGGATTCCATCACAAATATTAAATACGGAAGCTCCATAAATTATAAAAATAATCGGGAGGATTTATACCTTGATATTGTTTCCCCTTCAAATGTAGATACCATTAAAAATAGACCCCTTTTAATTTTTATTCATGGAGGCGGGTTTAAAAATAATTCTAAAACTGGAAGTTTTAGTTCTTTATTATGTACCTCATTTGCAAAAAGAGGGTATGTTACTGCTACCATTGATTATAGATTAGGCATTGAAAAAGGAGGGACAGTCAAAGATTACCATGAAGCGATGTATCGAGCACAACAGGACGGTAAAGCAGCTATTCGCTTTTTTAGAAGGTATGCAGAAAAATATGGAATAGATACTGCTCAGATTTTTATAACGGGAAGTTCCGCAGGTTCCAAAACGGCATTAGCAATTGCATATATGGATGAGAGCGAAATACCTAAAGACATTGATCAATTAAAATTAGGTTCGTTAGAAGGGGAAAGTGGGAATGAATGCTATAGCTCAAAAGTAAAAGGGGTCATGAATAACTGGGGGGCTTTGATTGATTTTAAATGGATAAATAAAGGAGATATTCCATTATTTAATGTGGCAGGTACAATGGATAAAACTGTTCCATACGATAGTTCTTTTGACTATCATAGTTTTAAATATGGACCCTATATTTTGTATCAACGTTGTTTAACACAAGGAATACCTACTGGTTGGTTGCCTTTTAATGGCGCAGGGCATACTTTAGACAATAAAAAGTCATTACAAGATAGTGCTATAAATTCAATGGCTGCCTGGTTATATACACAGCTATCAATTGTTAAATCAAAAAATGAAGAGGGTGTATTTAGATACGAGGCTGAAATCAAAAAGTTTGATAGCCTTAATTTAGTTGAAAAACATTCTGATAGTGCATTGCTTTTTTTAGGTAGTTCTTATATCCGTTTTTGGACAAATATTAGAAAGGATCTAGATTATCCAGATATTATACATAGAGGATTTGGTGGATCTAATTTGCGTGATGTTGCGTATTACGTAGAACGAATTGTTTATCCTCATAATCCTAAAGCTATTTACATGTATGTTGGAAATGACATTGTGGATTCAGAAAAAGATAAATCTCCTGAACAAGTATTTGAATTGTTTAAATATACAGTGGATGTAATACGAAGAAAGTATCCTACTACTCCAATTACTTGGTTGCCTATTTCTCCAAGTGAGCGAAGATGGGGAGTTTGGGATAAAGTACAAGCTGCTAATAAACTAATTGCTGATTATTGTAAAAGTTCCAATAATTTATTTACCATCAATTTTTCAGATAGTTTTATTGGTGCTGATGGTCTGCCAATAAAAAAATTATATCGTGATGATAAACTACATTATAATGAGGAAGGATATGTGATTTGGGGAAATGCAATTAAAGAACAAGTTAAAAATATAGCTAGTAGTAATCATTTTTAAATCTTTTTTATGAAAATATATGGTGTGGGAATTTTAGCAGCTTGCTTTTTAATCGGTCATATAGTGGGCGATTATTTAGGTAAATTATTTCATTTGACAGGGAATTTAGGCGGCGTTGGCTTTGCTATGTTAATATTGGTTGTAGGAAATGATTATTTTAAAAAGAAAAATTTAATTCCTACAGAAACTGAAAATGGTATTCTTTTTTGGAGTACTATGTATATACCAGTGGTGGTAGCAATGTCTGCAACTCAGAATGTAAAAGCTGCATTATCAGGAGGCTGGGTTGCTGTTTTGGTTGGAATTATTGCTACAATTGCTTGTTATTTATTAATTCCTGTTATGAGTAAGCTATCAAAAAATACAACCAACACGAAAAATTAATTTATGAACGATTTAATAAAATTATTAGATAAAAACGGATTGGTATTCGCTTTCTTGTTAGTAAGTATAATAATGTATGTCTCCTATTTTATAGGTAAAAAGTTTACCAATAACAAAATACCTGGAGCGGCTATTGCAATTAGTGTAGGATTAATAATAGCTTATTTTGGAGGTGAAAAAGGGGTAGCATCTATTCCAGCATTTTCAGGTATGGCTATTTTAGGGGGATCAATGCTTCGTGATTTCTCAATTGTATCCACTGCAATGGGCGCTAGTTTTTCTGAAATTAAAAAGACAGGGCTTATAGGTTTATTTTGTTTAATACTTGGTACTATAATTGCATTTACTGTTGGTGGAACAATCGCTTATGTAATGGGGTATACAGATGCAAAATCATTTACAACCATAGGAGCTGGCGCATGTACTTTTATTGTAGGGCCAGTAACTGGTGCTGCGGTGGGTGCAAGTAGTGCGGTGATTGCAATAAGTATTGCTGTTGGAGTCATAAAATCAATATTTGTTACAATTTTAACGCCATTTATTGCTAAAAAGTTGGGAATTGATAATCCACAATCAGCAATGATATTTGGAGGTTTGGTAGGTTCTACAAGTGGGGTTTCAGCGGGACTTGCGGCTACAGACCAAAAGTTAGTTCCATACGGGGCATTAACAGCAACCTTTCATACAGCCATGGGATGTTTATTATGTCCCTCAATTTTATATTTTATTGTTCATAATTTTCTACCTTAATTAAATATTCAACTTTATGTGTAAACGTATTATTTTTTTAGCACTATTATTTTTGCTTCTGCAAAATTCGTTGCTAGCTCAAAACACAAATTGGACAAGTCTATTTAATGGAAAAGATTTAAAAGGGTGGGTTCAATACAATGGTAAAGCCAAGTACACGGTGGAACATGGTGAAATAGTAGGTAGAACGGTGCCAGAGGAGCCTAATAGTTTTTTATCGACCGATAAATTATATGGCGATTTTATTTTAGAGTTGGATTTAAAAGTGGATGTAAACATGAATTCTGGCATTCAGTTTCGTAGTGAACTAAATGACGAAAATGATCATTGTACTGTTACCGATAAACATACTCCAAAAAGAGTTCATGGATATCAAATGGAGATTGATCCTTCAGTCAGAGCTTGGAGTGGTGGTATATATGATGAAGCACGAAGAGGATGGCTATATCCATTGGAATATAATGTTGCAGCCAAATCTGCCTTTAAAAACAATCAATGGAATCATTACAAAATTGAGTGTATTGGAAATAATATAAGAACTTGGGTTAATGGAGTTCCTTGTGCACATGTTGTAGATGATATGACTACGAAGGGATTTATCTCATTACAAGTACATGAAATTCAAAATCCTAAAGATGCTGGACAGGAAGTGCGTTGGAAAAATATTCGCATCCAAACAATTAATTTAAAACCTACACCAGCTGATAATTTATTTGTGGTAAACTTAATTCCTAATACGATTTCAACAGATGAACAAAAAAGTGGCGTAAAATTACTTTGGGACGGTAAAACTACCAATGGTTGGAGAGGCGCCTACAAGAAAACTTTTCCTGATGGCACTTGGTTTGTGAAAGATGGTACTTTAAATGTGCGAGGTGCAAATGGCGCTGAATCTACCAATGGAGGTGATATTGTTACTGAACAAGAATTTCACGCTTTTGATTTGCAGTTTGAATTTAAAATTTCAGATACGGCTAATAGTGGGGTTAAATATTTTGTTACGGAAAAAGAAAATAACCAAGGATCAGCAATTGGGTTGGAATATCAAATATTAGATGATGACAAACATCCTGATGCTAAATTGGGAAGCATTGGAAATAGAACTATGGCATCTTTGTATGATTTGATTCCTGCATTAAGAATTGGCACAGGACGTAGAGAAAAATTCCCTGTTGGTGAATGGAACCGAGGTCGTATAATTGTTTCCCCTGACGGAAAAGTAGAGCATTGGATTAATGGGTGGAAGGTGGTAGAGTATCAAAGAGGTACTCAGTATTATTATGCATTGGTTGCTAAAAGTAAATATGCACAATGGCCTAATTTTGGAATGGCAGAAAAAGGGCATATTTTATTGCAAGAGCATGGAACGAACGTTTCGTTTAGAAGCATAAAAATCAAAGAACTTTAATCAATCATTCAATCAATTCGTCAATTTCTAATTTCAAATAATTATGAAAAATTCAAGAAGGTCATTTATAAAAAATACTGCTAAGGCTACGGCTGTAACATATGCATCAAGTTTTGGATTTTCTGCAAAAAGTTATGCCAATATAATTGGTTCTAATGATAGAGTAAGATTGGGTGTGGTTGGTTTTTCGGATCGCTTTAAACAATCGCATTTTCCTTCTTTTTTAAATCATTATAAGGAATTGAATTTTGATATTGTTGCAGTTTCAGATATTTGGAAATTAAGAAGAGAAGATGGTGCTGCATTTTTGAAAGATAAAATGGGCCATGATATTCGTGTTGCTCAAAATAATGATGAATTGTATTCTAAAAAAGATATAGATGGTGTATTCATAAGTACTGCCGATTTTCAACATGCAATACATGCAGTTGAGGGAGTGAAAGCAGGTATGGATGTGTATTGTGAAAAGCCTTTTGCTGAAACCATGGAAGACAATAGAATGGCATTAAAAGCGATAAAGGCAAGTGATAGAATTGTACAGATTGGGTCGCAAAGACGAAGTGGAGTGAATTATAAAGCGGCAGCTGATTTTATTCAAGCAGGAAAATTTGGGCCCATCACTATGGTTGAATTAACCTGGAATGTAAACCAACCTGGTAGATGGAGAAGACCAGCCCTGGTGGCCCAATGTAAAGAAGAGGATTTAGATTGGAAACGCTTTTTATTAAATAGACCTTACGTAAATTTTAATCCAAGAAAATATTTAGAATACCGATTATTTTGGCCTTATTCATCAGGGATGCCTGGTCAATGGATGAGTCATCAAATTGACACAGTACATTGGTTTAGTAAATTACCACATCCTCGAAGTGTTACTGCCAATGGAGGAGTTTATGCTTGGAAAGATGGTAGACAAAACTGGGATACAACCACTGCAGTATTTGATTATGGTCCCTTGGATAATATGAAAGATGGCTTTCAAGTTGTATTTATGTCCCGAATGCATAACGGAGATGATAATCCAACTGAAATGTATTATTCAAATGGAGGGCAATTAAATTTGATTAATAATACAGTTTCTCCAAAAGGAGGTCTTACTCAAAATTTTGCATCTCCAATGGGTATGAAAGAAAATCTATTGCCAGAAATAAGTTTGACGGATGCTAGTATCAAAGCAGCTGCTGGTGCTAATACTGGAGGAGATATTTTAACATCAGCGCATGTAAGAAACTGGATGGAATGTATTCGTTCTCGTAAACAACCCAATGCACCAGTGGAAGCGGGGTATCAACATTCCATTGCAACCATAATGACGAATGCAGCATGTAGAACAGGTCAAAAAGTAACTTTTGATGATGTAACTCAAGAAGTGATGGTAAATGGCAAGCCGTTCAAGTATTAATATTAAAAAAATAGCCCTTAAATTTATTAAGGAAAAGTAAATAAAAGCACTCCTTTACGGGGTGCTTTTAAAAAATCAAGACAAATTAAAAAAAATAGCCCTTAAATTTATTAAGGGCTATTTTTTTTAATTTGTCTTGTACATTTTTTCGTAATACTCTTCAGCCATTCTATTACTATCAAATTGAACACGAACATCGTTCATGCCATTGATTGTTATAGATCGCCATTTATCTTTATTTTCATAATACATAGGGACAATCTCGTTCTCTAGTATTTTGTACAATTCTTCTAAATCATAATCATCTTGCTCCTGAGTGCTCATGTTCGCATAATCTGCTTTTGGCACAACGAATCCGTTGTTTCCATGCTTCACAAATTCTGGAATCCATCCATCATCAGTTGAGAAATTCACTGATCCGTTCATTGCAGCAGTCATACCTGATGTTCCAGAAGCTTCTCTTGGAACACGTGGGTTATTTAACCAAACATCTGACGCTTGCTTCAAGCTTTTACTTAAGCTTAATTCATAGCCAATCAATACAGCAACATTATTATAGTTTTTGCTTAAATGTACTAAGTTGTTAAACTGAGAAATAGCAGGGTAATCAACAGGATATGGTTTACCAGCAAATATGATTTGAACTGGGTGCTTTAAGTTGCCTAATAATTTTTCGAAACGCTCTAAATCCCAAGAAAGGAAATCGGCGCGCTTGTATCCCGCAAATCTTCTTGCCCAAACAATTGTCAAAACATTCGGATCAAATACTTTACCTGTTTGATCAGCTACGATTTCAAAAGCGCGCTTTTTTAAATAGTTTTTACGGCTATCAAATGCAGCGTTGTCTTTAGCTTCAGCTGTAGTATATAATTTTTTATCAGCCCAGTATGTCCAGTTTTGTGCATTGGTAATATGATCAATAGGACAGATGCCTTCGTGTTTGCCCCACATTTCACGACTTACATGTCCGTGCAATTCAGATACTCCATTTGCTTTTCTTGCAAAACGAAGTGCTGCTAATGAGTGATTGAATTGATCATCCTCAAGTCCTGTTAATTTTCTTACATCATCAATGCTTAATCCACAGAAGTAACCCATTTTATGACATAAATAAATATCATGTTTTTCGTTACCAGCTTCTTCAGGTGTATGTGTTGTGAAAACTAATCGTTTTTTAACTTCGTCTAATGATTTATATTTATTTAACAAGTAAAATGCACTTGAAAAACCATGTGCTTCATTTAAATGGTAAACTTCAGGTTCAAAATTTAATTCATCGATCAATTTTGCACCACCAACACCCAATAAAATAAACTGTGCTACTTTTGTAGCCACATTCGCATCGTATAATCGGTGCGTAATTGTTTGAGAAACATAATCGTTTTCAGGTAAATCAGTACTCAATAAAAATAATGGAGCACTATTAAATGTTGTTGGTGCTAAATAGTAAGCCTTAACCCAAACCGGGTGATCATGAATCATAATTTGGTACTTAATGCCAGTATCTTCCAAGAAGCTATAAATTTTCTCCATGAAAGTAACCTGCAAGGTTTGATCCTGATTTCTTGCTTGATCATAGTATCCGTATTTCCAAAGGATACCAACACCAATCATATTTTGTTTTAACTCGTAGGCACTTCTTAAATGTGATCCTGCTAAAAAGCCAAGTCCACCACTGTAAATTTTTAACGGCTGATGGATAGCAAATTCCATAGAAAAGTAAGCTGCCTTTTTCTTAAACTTATCGTTTATTGCATAAGGCACCTGGTAATTTCTAAAACTCATAGTTATAGGGCGTTTGATAATTTGTGTGCAATATAATGGTATTTGCCTAAAATGTACATTTTACACATTTAGGTGTGAATAACAATCGTTTGCAACGCCTTTTTGTGGATTATTTCTTCTTTTTTGACTTCCTGATTCGATCAAAATTGTCATTAAAATAACAAGTCATGCCTCGATGGTTGCCGCAATTTCCATCTTCTTTCATGGTAATATTATTGCCTTCAATAGTGAAATGAACAACACAGGCATCTCCTTTTTCAGTGTAAGTTGCTATGTTTTTATTAAACTGTAATATGCCTTTTAATTCCCCAGTACAGGCTCCTTCATTCTTTTCAAAATGAATAAAAAATTGATATTTATTTGATGCACCATTGTCTCTCAGTGATATAAAATTCTTTGGATCAGATCCATAATTCCCGCTATAAATATTTTTTGTAGCAGCAGTATCAATTGGATTAATGATGACTGTGTTTTCAGGTTTTTTATTACTGTCAAAATAAATTAATCTAAAACTGCCTTCCGAAAATGCCCATCCTTTTTTCTCATAGGTACTTTGCCCCTCGTTACTCAAACTATTTTCTTCAACTAAAAAAGAAGGTTCTCTATTTATATTTAATGTCTTTTCATATTTTTTTGAATTACTATTTTCATCATTAAAGTCTGTGATGATTTTATAATCCAAGAATTTATTTTTTTTATCAAATACCAATGCTACAATATCTAATTTCTTTGGATATTTTATGTTTAACAATAAATAGTAAGCCGCATCCTCATTAATTTTCATTAATGGATGAATGATTGCTTTCTTTTTATTTTTCGAATCAATGAAATGCTCAATTATTGAATCAGGTACAAATTGAGCTAAGGCTTTCCTTTGTATAGTAAGGGTATCCGTAATTTTTTTTAAGCTTGTATCTGTTATGGTAGTAGGAAGGGTTGCTGGTTTAAATATTTTATTAAAATCATTGATTTTAATTGGGGTATTACCTGATAAATCGGGTGTTTTTTCACCACAAGCAATTAATAAGCAGATTAAACTTAAAAGGTACCAATTTCGCATTCCTTAAATTTTGATAAAATTAGACTAACAAACTGAGTTTCGCAAAAGCTTTTATGTTTAAATTTACAATATGAGTTCCGGCAAATCCTTAGATACCTTAAACGAATCAGTCTCCGTACAACAAAAAGTGGGCTGGAGAAAATTATTGGCATTTATAGGACCTGCCTATTTAGTGAGCGTTGGCTATATGGATCCTGGTAATTGGGCAACCGATTTGGCAGGAGGATCTGCCTTTGGCTATCAATTAATATGGATTTTACTGCTTAGTAATTTAATGGCCATTTTATTACAAAGTTTAAGTGCAAGGTTGGGTATTGTGAGACGCCTTGACTTAGCTCAAGTAAATAGAGAAACCTATCCTCCAATTGTAAACTTGTCTTTATATATACTGGCTGAATTGGCCATTGCAGCCACCGATTTGGCCGAAGTGTTAGGAATGGCTATTGGTATTAAATTGTTGACAGGACTGCCCATGATGTATGGCACTTTAATTACGGTAACTGATACCTTTTTGTTTTTATTTTTACAGCGCTATGGGATTCGTAAAATGGAGGCATTCATTATTTTATTAGTAGCAACAATTGGTTTTAGTTTCTTTATTCAATTATTTATTGCAAAGCCAAATTTATCCTTCGCTATTAAGGGGTTTATTCCTACAAAATTATCTCCCGAGGCATTGTATATCGCAGTAGGCATTATAGGAGCTACAGTAATGCCGCATAATTTATATTTACATTCTGCTTTAGTGCAAACGCGTAAAATAGAACGTACAAATGCTGGTATCAAAAAATCTATTTTTTATAATTTTATTGATAGTGCGGTTGCATTAAATGCAGCGTTTTTTGTGAATGCAGCAATCTTAATTTTAGCTGCAACAGCATTTTATGCAACAGGCCATAAAGAGGTTGCAAAAATTGAAGATGCACATGCTTTATTGGCTCCTTTATTAGGGTCTAAAATGGCACCTATCTTATTTGCGATTGCATTAATTGCTGCAGGTCAAAGCTCAACCGTAACGGGTACTTTGGCTGGTCAAATAGTTATGGAAGGTTATTTGAAACTAAGATTGAATCCTTGGATTAGGAGGTTGATAACGCGAATGGTAGCCATCATTCCAGCAGTTTTAGTAATTGGAATATTAGGAGAGGGAAGGGTAGATAGCTTATTAATTTTTAGTCAAGTAATTTTAAGTTTACAGTTGGGTTATGCAGTAATTCCATTAATACATTTTGTTAGCGATAAAACTACTATGGGTGAGTTTGCCATTGGCTGGAAAATAAAATCACTTTCTTGGTTAGTGGCAGCAATTTTAGTTTATTTAAATGGACATTTAGTGTATGATTTTCTGGGCACGTTCTTTGCTTCAACGAATCAAATATTATTAAAGTCAATTATTCTATTATTGGTTATATTTTTTGTTGTTTTACTTGTATATATAACAGTGTATCCTTGGATTCAAAAACAATCTAAAAAGAATGATATTGATTTGCATGGGGAGGCAGTTGAATTAGATTGGACAAAATCAGCGCCTGTAAATAGGATTGCAATTGCTGTTGATTTTTCAAGTAGTGATAAAAAATTAATAAAGACTGCAATTGAACATGCATTTATTCAACAACCACTTGATAAAGAGCATACCACTGAATTCATTTTTATTCATATTGTAGAGAGTGCGACTGCGCATTATTTATTAGATGCAAGTGATGACATTGAGTCTAGAAAAGACCAAGAAAGATTAGATGGATATGTTGCTGCATTATTAGAAAAAGGCTACAAAGCAAAAACGGTTTTAGGCTACCGAAACAGAGTTAAAGAAATTGTTAGAATTGTTCAAGAAAAAGACGCACAATTGTTAGTAATGGGTGCCCATAAACACCAAGGTTGGAAAGATTACCTTTTTGGTGAAACCATTGAATCAGTGCGCCATAAAGTGTCTATTCCGGTATTAATCGTAAATAATTAGGTTAAGGAAACTCTAGCCATTTTTTAGGGTGCATTTACTGAGTATAATCATTCAATTTATAAGTACATTTTGTACATTTGCAGACAAAATTTATAAGCTATGGGACAAAAAATTAAAGTAGCCAATCCAGTTGTTGAATTGGATGGTGATGAAATGACCAGAATTATTTGGAAGTTTATTAAGGATAAGTTGATCTTACCTTATTTAGAAATTGATATTAAATATTATGATTTGGGCATGGAGTATCGTGATGAAACAAATGACCAAGTAACTATTGATGCTGCAAATGCAATTAAACAATATGGTGTTGGTATTAAATGTGCTACAATCACTCCAGATGAGCAAAGAGTAGAAGAGTTCAAGTTAAAGCAAATGTGGAAGAGCCCTAACGGAACTATTCGTAATATTTTAGATGGTACGGTGTTTCGTGAGCCAATTGTTTGTAGCAATGTGCCTCGTTTAGTGCCAAACTGGACTGCTCCAATTTGTATTGGTCGTCACGCATTTGGTGATCAGTATCGTGCTACCGACTTTGTAACAAAAGGGAAAGGAAAATTAACCATCAAGTTTGAAGGCGAAGATGGTACTAATCAAGAATTTGAAGTATTTAATTATAAAGGAGATGGCGTTGCATTAGCAATGTACAATACCGACGAAAGTATTTATGGTTTTGCACGTGCTTGTTTTAACCAAGCGTTGGCTAAAAAATGGCCTTTATACTTATCTACAAAAAACACTATTTTGAAAAAGTATGATGGTCGTTTTAAAGATATTTTCGAAGAAGTTTACCAAGGAGAATTTAAAGCAAAGTATCAAGCAGCTGGGATCACTTACGAGCATCGTTTAATTGATGACATGGTTGCAAGTGCTTTAAAATGGAATGGTAATTTTGTATGGGCTTGTAAAAACTATGATGGTGATGTTCAGTCTGATACTGTTGCTCAAGGGTTCGGTTCATTAGGATTAATGACTTCAACTTTAATTACACCCGATGGTAAAGTAATGGAAGCAGAAGCAGCACACGGAACTGTGACTCGTCACTTTCGTGAACACCAAAAAGGCAATAGAACTTCTACAAACCCTATTGCATCTATCTTTGCATGGACTAGAGGTTTAGATTTTAGAGGTCAATTGGATAATAATCAAGAATTAATTCGTTTCGCAAAAGCATTAGAAGATGTTTGTGTTGAAACTGTTGAGTCTGGTATTATGACAAAGGATTTAGCAGTATGTGTTCATGGAAATAAAGTAAGCCACGGCGAACATTATGTGTACACAGAAGAATTTTTAGATGCATTGGATGCAAATCTTCAGAAGAAGCTTGCATAAATAAATATAGCAAAAGAAAAAGCCACTCAATCGAGTGGCTTTTTCTTTTGCTATATTTATTATATTACTATGTACTTACTTTAATACCTCTAGCACTGGTTTTCCAATACTTCCACTTGGCATTTGAATTCCTAATAAAGTAGTTATTGTAGGTGCAATGTCTGTCATATAGGTTGGTGTATTCACTACGCCTGGTTTAATGCCATTACCTACTAATAAGAATGGAATATGTGCATCATAGTTATATAAAACGCCATGGCTTGTTCCAGTAGGATAGCCATCAACCACACCAGATTTAGTCAATAACATTAAGTCACCACCTCTTTGAGCATTATAGCCATTTACAATTTTTTCTCTAGCCATTTGAGGCAATGGAGCAATGGCAGCTTTTCGGCTTTCGACCACTTGTAAAACCTGAGGCTTTTTCTCTAAATAATTGGTAATTAAATTAGTTAAACTTTCATTGCTGATATGTAAGCTGTCCATTAAAGGGTGGTTAAAATAAATATTGTATTCACCCACAAAGGAAACCAATTTGGGATTTAAATTATTTGCATTCAAACAAGCTGTAATATCATTTTTAACAGCACCGTCATCATAATTTTCACCTGGTAGGTTGTGTTTTTTTGCATATGCTGGAATATTCGCTACTGCATGATCTGCCGTTAAGAAAACAGTATAATTGTCTTTACCCACTTGTTTGTCTAAAAAGCTAAAAAAGTCAGCTAAAATTTCATCTAATTTAACATAGCCGTCAAGTGTTTCCCATGAATTTGGACCAAAACTATGACCTATATAATCAGGAGATGAAAAGCTTACTGCTAATAAATCGGTAATACTATCGGATCCTAAATGCTCATTTAATAAAGCTTGTTTTGCAATATCTATCACTAAATTATTCCCTTGTGGTGTGCTTGTTATTTTGCTGTAATCCTTGCCTACAAAAGCATTGAAGTCATAAGGGAGATGCTTTGCATCCTTGCCAAATGGTGTTGATTCGTATGTATTTTCATCTGCGTCACAGTTATTTTCATACACCGTCTTTGCTAAACTCAAGTTCCACCCTTTGCTATATAAACTATCAACGTGATGTGCATTGTTATAGCTTGTAAGCCATGATGGTAAAGTGTTTGTATAGTAGGTTGAACTTATAAAATTACCCGATTTAGTATCATACCAATAAGCTGCGTCAGCGGCATGTCCAGCAGGAATTATTGCTCCTCTGTCTTTTAAAGATACTCCAATCACTTTACTCTTAAAATTGGTTGCTAATTTAAGTTCATCGCCAATGGTACTTGTCCAAACGTTTACTGGACTCATTTGACCTGCAGCATTGTTACTTGTTCCAACAGCTTGCACACTTGCATCTTCGACACAGTATACTTGTTTTTGCTTTACATTATCATACCACATATTACCTGCAATACCATGTAAAGCAGGAACACTGCCCGTATAAACGCAGGTATGTCCACAAGCCGTAACCGTTGGTACATAAGGTATCATAGTATTATCACAAGTGGCACCTTGATTGATGAAATGTAAAAAACCATTTTGGGATTTAAAAAAAGGTTTGAATTTATTGACATAATCCCATCTCATTTGATCTACTACAATACCAACCACTAATTTAGGCTTAGGACTAGTTTTAATGGTAGGAACTGGTTTTTGTGCATTTAATTGCAATGTTAAAAGGCTAAAACATAATAGGGATAAGTATCTCATTGTTTTCATATTATACCTGCAAATTACGCATATTTATTAAAGCTAAAAAGGTAAAAAATGATTAAATTTGCATTAATAATTAATACTATATGGCAGACATTTTTGACAGACTCATTAAAAATTATGGCCCAATTGGTCAACATCGTGAAAGAGCGCATGGCTATTTTGCATTTCCTAAATTAGAAGGTGAAGTTGGCTCAAAAATGAAATTTAGAGGTCAAGAGATGATTGTTTGGAGCTTAAATAACTATTTAGGTTTAGCCAATCATCCTGAAGTGCGTAAAGCAGATGCCGAAGGTAGTGCCGAATATGGCTTGGCTTTGCCAATGGGTGCTAGAATGATGAGTGGAAATAGTGATTTGCACGAACAATTAGAAAAAGAATTGGCTGAGTTTGTTCATAAAGAGGATTCTATATTAATGAATTATGGATATCAAGGTATCATGAGTGCTATTGATGCAATTTGTGGTAGACACGATGTGGTGGTGTATGATGCAGAATGTCATGCTTGTATCATTGACGCTTTAAGAATGATTCCTGGTCACCGTTTTGTATTTAAACATAATGATATTGAGGATTGTGAAAAACAATTGGCTCGAGCACAAGCATTGGCAGAAAAACAAGGTGGTGGTATATTAGTGATTACCGAAGGGGTTTTTGGTATGGCAGGTGATCAAGGTAAATTGAAAGAAATTGCAGCTTTAAAAAAGAAGGTATCTTTTCGTTTATTAGTAGATGATGCACATGGTTTTGGAACTTTAGGTGAAACAGGAGCAGGTGCTGGCGAGGCGCAAGGTTGTCAAGACGATATTGATTTGTACTTTTCGACCTTTGCAAAAAGTATGGCTTCAATTGGCGCATTCATGGCTGGGCCAAGAACTATCATTGATTACATTCGTTATAATATTCGTTCTCAAATTTTCGCGAAAAGTTTGCCAATGCCATATGTAGTAGGTAATTTAAAGCGTTTAGAATTGTTGAGGTCAAAACCAGAATTAAAAGCAAATCTTTGGAAGAATGCGTTGGCATTACAAAATGGATTAAAAGAAAAAGGGTTTGATATTGGTAAAACTGATTCTGTTGTAACCCCAGTTTATATGAAAGGAGGAGTTGAAGAAGCGACTGCAATGGTTATGGACATTAGAGAAAATTATAAAATATTTTGTTCGATTGTAGTGTATCCTGTTATTCCAAAGGGGCACATTATTTACAGATTAATTCCCACTGCAGTGCATACTCAGGAAGAAATTGATTTGACTTTAAAAGCCTTTAGCGAAACCAAAGCTAAATTAGATGCTGGAGCTTATAAAGTGAATGAAATCCCAGATATGGCTAATAAGTAAATAATTGTTTTATAGATACATATCCTAAAAAATCCTTTAAGAAATTAGAGGATTTTTTAATTGAAGTAATCAATTTTTTCTTGTTCTTTTTTAATCAGCTCAATGCTTACATTTAATTCAAATCCAATTAAGAGGATAAGTGAGTTAATGTAAATAAGTGTCATCACAATTAACACGGTTCCAATTGAACCATATATTTTATTATAGCTACTAAAATGATTTACCCAATAGGAAAATCCGACTGTCGTTAATAACATTAGGATTGTGGACATAAGTGCGCCAGGAGAAACCAAAGGCCACTTTTCTTTTACATATGGAGCAAATTTGTAAATAAATGCGTTTCCAAAAAATAGTAATAAAATAATGATTAGCCACCTTAAAGTATTCCAGTAAGGCAGTAAGGTGCTTTTTTTAATATCAAAACCAGCTCTTAATAAGGAAGCTAATTGATCCTGTCCTATAAGTACAAATAAACTAGCAAATACAAGTAGAATTAGCATTATGGTTAATCTTAATGCGCGCATTCTTTGATGTAAAAAGAATGGTTTGTTTTGCATAATGGATTTGTCAAAACTTCGTATAATCCCAGTCATTGCATTGGATGCGTAAAAAAGTAATAATAAAAATCCAAAAGAGAATACTCCAACATGCTGACTTAATAAGTCATTAATAATTTCGAGTATAAAATTATATGTACTTGAATTAGGTGCAATGTCTTTAAATAAGGAAAGTATTTGAGTTTTTATTTTAAATGATTTTGGGAAATAGGGAATCAGTGAAAATAAAAATAAAAAACCTGCAGGCAATGCCATGATTAAGTTAAAAGAAATAGCAGATGCGCGGTCATATAAACCTAATGTATTTAATTGCTTAAATAAAAATTTAACTACTTGGTAAACATTTATATGTTGAAATCCTGGCACATAAATTTTTTTAGCTTTCTGTTTTAGAAAGTTAAAGATTGGCCCAAATATTGTTTTTAGAAAAGCAAATAATACTTTTAAAATAAACAACGGAATTCTAGTGATATTGATTTTTCCTTTTTTGATATTCGTCTAATTTAAGTTGATATTCTTTTGCAAATTTACTATGTTCTTCGAATGTGGCACTAAAATGATGGTATCCACTAAAATCTGCCTTTGCTACAAAATATAGATAATTTGTTTTTGGAGCATTTAATACAAGGTCAATCGTCTTTGGGCTAGGGGTGCATATTGGCCCTGGAGGAAGTCCTGTGTTGCGATACGTATTATAGGGGGAAGGGTTAGTTAAATATTTTTCATAGATACGAGTAAGAGTAAAATCTTGCATCGCAAATTTTATGGTAGGGCATGCCTGTAAACGCATATTTTTTTGCAATCTATTTTGATAAACACTTGCAATTAAACTTTTATCAGTATCATAATTACATTCTTCCTCAACGATGGACGCTAAGGTGTAAACTTGATTGGGAGTCATGCCTATTGCTGATGCTTTTGATTTTCGATCATTTGTTTTCCAAAAAAGTTCCTGTTGGTCCTTCATTTTCTGCATTAATTTAGGAAGCGATGTGGACCAATACATGGTATAGGTATTAGGTATAAATAAGGTTAACAGCTGTGTTGTATCTGTTCCAAAAGAAGCAAGCGAATCATTGCTATTAAAATATTGAGCAGCGGTCATACTATCTACTGCCAAAGTATTTCCAATGAGCTTTGATAAATCACCTCTAGTACGCACTTTATTTAATACAAGATTCACTGTGGCTTGTTGATTGTTGCGTAACATCCTTACAAGAGAAAGTAAGCTCGTATTGCGCTTAACTAAAAATTTACCTGGTTTAATTTTGCTTTCTACATTTAATAATTTAGCAAGTAATAAAAAACTAGGCTTGTCTAAAATTATTTTATTGGCTGCTAAGCTATCAGCCAATGCATTCAAACCATTGCTACTGTATTCAAAACTATTTTTTTCTTTGCCAAAATGAGTAGTGCTTAAAAATACATTATAGGATTCATAGCATAATAAAAGTAGCAAGAGGGCGATGATCAACTTTTTCATATTTCAAAATACATAAAAAATCCCCACCTTTTTGAGATGGGGACAAAATCATATATAAAATTCATTTTTCCACTCAAAGTGGAAGTAATTTCTATTTTTGAGCAGGCGCTTGCTGAGGAGCTGGTGCCTGTTGAGGCGCTGCTGGAGCTTGCTGAGGGGTAGTTGTAGTTGAAGTGTTTACTTTGTTAATTAAATCCTTCTCGCTACTTCCGTTTGATGATTTTAAGAATAGGGTAGATGACATTGCTAAAACAGCAATGATGATCACAAAAATCCAAGTCCCTTTTTCTAAAACATCTGTTGTTTGTTTAACACCCATGAAGTTATTAGATAAGCCACTTACATTCGCGTTTAATCCACCACCTTTAGGATTTTGAATTAATACGATGAATCCAAGTCCGATACAAGCTGTAACCATTAAGATTATAAATAGAGTAATCATTTGTTTCTTTGTTTTAATTGTTCAATTCGAGACGCAAAATAAACGGATTTTTCAGGAAAAATAAAACTTAATTTAGAATAGATGTCAATTGCCTTTCGATTATTACCCTGTTTTTCCCATACATCGGCCATTGCCTCGGTAATGACTTCGGTGGCATTATTGGCCTTTTCGGCTATAATTGCTATCAATTTCTCTTGTTCTTCGCCAATTTCAGCCAAATTTGGGGCATTTTCCTCCTGATGCTTTAATACCTTTAACCATGCCGTAAAGCTCCTTAATTGGGTGGTAAATTTATCCTGGGGAAGCTTAGAAAGGTCAATTTCAATCCCTTGGGCTCCAAAATAGTCCTTTACAATTTGAGGCGCTTCTTTTTCGAATTCCAATTGATCAGCTTCAACTGACTCATTAAATTGAGCCAATTGTTCCGAAATCAATGTATTTAATTTGGCTTCAATGGGTGCAGTTTTAGTATCCGATTCCTCATTTGAAAGCCAAAGATGTAATTGTAAAGCAGAAGGGAAATAGCTACTTGCTATTTGTAATTGGGAGGTATATTTATCAGATTGTTCTAACGCATATTTTTTTGCCAACAATAATTGTAGGCTTGGACTAAAAGCATTTTCGTTAACACATGCTTCTAATACACTGGTTTCAATATTTGAAAGGTCCTCTTGGCCTGTCCACTTAGATAAAATAGCACTTATTGAAGATGGGTTCATTAATTACCAGTTTGAAAAAATTTGATTAAATATGTCATCTGTAATATTACGAACAATGTCATCCATTAATTGTCCTTCGGCTTGATTTAAAGTAAGATTTGCCGAAAAGTCAAAGTTTCTTGATACATCAAATTCTTGTTCTTTATTATCCAATGTCTTTTTTAAAATAACATGCACCGTAACGGTCAAACGATTGGTGGTAGCTTGTTGTGCACTTACACCAACGGTTTGAGTGGGGTCATAATTAGTAATAGTAGCATAAATTTGATAATGTGCATCATCACTATTAGTTCTTGTTAATTTTGTTTGTCCTATTATTTTTTGTTGCAATTTATCAGTTAACAAAGGAGCTAATTGTGGATTCACATATCTTGCCTTGTTTTCGATAAATCCAATTTTTACTGTTTTAATATTATCAGGAATAACAGCATCCTTAAAACTATATATACCACATCCAGATATAATTGTTGACAATAGCACTACAACAATTAAGCTTGCATAGCTAAATAGAAAACTGTTATTTATGCGATTATTCTTCAATGTTATATTCTTTAATTTTTCTATAAAGTGTTCGTTCACTAATGCCCAAATCGGTGGCTGCGTCTTTTCTTCTGCCCCGATGCTTTTTTAACGCCTTTAAAATTAGTTCTTTTTCTTTATCCATTATATTTAAAGACTCTTCCACTTCAAAATGACTTTGCATGTCATTATCAATTATTAAAGGTTGAGAATTGATAATTGGCTGCGTGTTGTTTATTTGAACTGGCGCTATTGGATTTGCATTATTACTTGTTGTATTTAGGGCATTGTTAGTAAGATTGTTTTGTAACATATCCTCCTTAAGCTCATTCATTATGGACTCTCGTGTAAAATTTCCTGCTTGTCCAGCTAATGAAGGATTTTGTAAAATTTCAAAGAACATTTTCTTTAGTTCATTTACATCCTTTTTCATATCAAAAAAGAGCTTGTATAATATTTCTCTTTCATTCGCAAATTCTCCAACTGGGCTTCCTCCAGTAACCATTGGCATATTGTGTTTGGTTGCTTGAGGTAAAAACCCATTCAGGATTTGAGCATTAATTTGATCCGTTGTGCTTAATACTGATATCTGTTCTGCAATATTTTTTAGTTCACGCACATTGCCAGGCCAGCTATAGGTAGTTAATAATGCGCGCGCTTCTTCATCTAAAAAAATAGGTTTTGTCTTATACTTTTCTGCAAAGTCAACAACGAATTTTCTGAACAGTAATGGAATATCTTCTTTGCGATCCCTTAAGCTTGGAACTCTAATAGGCACTGTGTTTAAACGATAATATAAATCCTCTCTAAATTTACCTTTTTGCGTAAATTCCATTAACTCTCTATTAGTGGCAGCAATAACTCTTACATCTGTTTTTTGCACTTTGGAGGAACCTACTCTTATAAATTCACCTGTTTCTAAAACGCGCAATAAACGGGCTTGAGTACCTAAGGGCATTTCACCAATTTCATCTAAAAAAATAGTACCTCCATTCACCGTTTCGAAATAACCTTTACGGCTATCTACTGCTCCAGTGAATGAACCTTTTTCATGTCCAAATAATTCTGAGTCAATAGTGCCCTCAGGAATAGCACCACAGTTGACTGCAATAAAAGGATTGTGCTTTCGCGCAGATAGGCTATGAATTATTTGAGAAAAAACTTCTTTACCCACTCCTGATTCTCCTACAATCAATACCGTTAAGTCAGTTGCAGCAACTTGTTCAGCGGTATTCAATGCATGATTTAACGATGGCGTATTACCAATAATGCTAAACCTATTTTTTAATGATTGTAAATCCATAGTATAAATATTTATCCAACAACGCTTTTTTAATTTGTTACTTTTCCAAGTAAGGTTCCTTTTGTGAAATCAGTAACCAATACATTAACATAATCTCCTTTTTTCAAATGGTGTTGGTCCTTAGAGAACACAATTACTTTATTTTGGCTATTACGTCCCATCCATTCTTGATCACTTTTTTTGCTATTGCCTTCGATTAATACTTCGAATGTTTTTCCAACATCTTTTTTATTACTCTCATTGGATAATATCCATTGCACATCCACAATTTCTTGTAACCTTCTTTTCTTTATTTCCTCGGGTATGTCATCCTCATATCTTTTAGCAGCAAGTGTTCCTGGTCGCTCTGAGTAAAAGTACATGTAACTATAGTCGTAATTAGCTTCCTTCATGATGCTAATTGTATCCTGATGATCGGCTTCGGTTTCTGTACAAAACCCTGCGATTATATCAGCTGAAATGCTGCAGTCGGGCATAATTTCTCTAATGCGCGCCACTTTTGATAAATACCATTCTCTTGTATATGTGCGGTTCATTAATTGCAACATTCTAGTGCTTCCACTTTGAACGGGTAAGTGAATATATTTGCAAATATTATGGTACTTAGCCATGGTAAATAACACTTCATCTGTAATGTCCTTAGGGTGCGAAGTACTAAAGCGAACACGTAAGCTAATATCTATTTGGGCAACACTTTCTAATAATTGAGCAAATGTTACCGACTCGTTTGTTTCTGGATTGTTCCAATAGTAACTATCTACATTTTGACCTAACAAAGTAATTTCCTTGTATCCTTTTTCAAATAAATCTCGACATTCTGCAACAATACTAAATGCATCACGGCTTCGTTCACGGCCTCTAGTAAAAGGGACAACACAAAAGCTACACATATTATTACAACCACGCATAATGGAAACAAACCCACTGATACCATTACTATCTAATCGAACTGGTGCAATGTCACCATAGGTTTCATCTCTACTTAAAATTACGTTCACTGCTTTTTGACCAGTACCGGCTTCTGCAATTAAATCGGGTAGGGTTCTGTAAGCATCTGGCCCAACAACAATATCAACAAGTTTTTCTTGCTCTAGTAATTGCGATTTTAGTCTTTCAGCCATACAGCCTAAAATGCCAACTAATAAGCCAGGTTTTACTGTTTTTAATTTTCTAAATTCAGTCAAACGTTTTCTGACTGTTTGTTCTGCTTTTTCGCGTACCGAACAGGTATTCACCAAAATCAAATCAGCTTCTTCGGCTTGTCTTGTACTGCCATAGCCATTATTTTCTAAAATAGAAGCCACAACTTCACTATCTGCAAAGTTCATTGCACATCCATAACTTTCTACATAAAAGAACTTATCAAAGTGTTTTTTTGGAGCATTGGATTCAAATGCTTCACCTTGTCTTGTCTCATCATGTACTTTTGTATCGCTAGCGTATAGTTCCATGTATATTTCTTGCTAAATGTTTAGTCTGCAAATTTAGTTAAAAATATTCGAATGTGCCATCTTGTCATATGTTAATACTAGTTAATTGATAATGAATCGGTTATTTATATAGTTGACCCTGATAGCATTTATTATATATGACTTGTAATCAATGCCTTACTATAATTTGTATATTTGTGAAAATGAGTAAGTAATGAATAAATGGCTTGTTGTCGTATTGTTATGTTTTGTATTTAAGACTTCATTTGCACAAGATTTAGTGGTTGCGAAGTTGAGGTCAGAGACATCAAGAAATATTAAAAAAGAAGTGGACACTACCGCTTGGAATTGGAAAACTGGAGGACTCTACAACTTTAATTTATCTCAAAGCTCATTAAGTAATTGGGCTGCAGGGGGGGATAATTTTAATATGGCCTTGACAAGCTATTTTAATTATTTTGCTTTTTACCAAAAACCTAGACAAAATTGGGATAATAATATTGATGTGAACCTGGGTTATATGCAATCCACAAGTTTAGGAGGTCGAAAAAATGATGATCGCGTAGATGTATTAAGTAAGTATGGTTATAAGATAGATTCAACTGGGCAAATGTATTTATCTGGACTTTTTAACTTTCGTTCTCAATTTTTTGACGGCTATAGCTTTAGTGGTTCAAATGCAAATTTCACTTCTAGTTTTTTATCACCTGCCTATGTGATTTTATCTGCAGGGTTAGATTATAAGCCTGACAATGATTTATCTATTTTCTTTTCACCTTTAACTTCAAGAAGTACTATTGTCTTAAATAATAAATTATCACAGCAAGGGAAATATGGTGTTGATACAGGGAAGCATATCTATAGGGAAACTGGTTTATTTGTAACTATTAATTACAGTAAAGCCATTGTGCCAAATATTACCTACAAAGGCAGAGCCGATTTTTTTTCTAATTATTATCAAAAGCCTGAAAATGTGAATGTGTACATGACTAATTTATTTATGTTTAAAATTCATAAAAACTTTTCAGCAACATATAGTCTTGACATGATGTATGATGACAAAATTCGCATATTTGGTCCTAACAAAACATCGCCAGGATTGCAATTAAAGAGTATAATAGGCATTGGGTATGTAAAACCATTACAAGTTAAAAAGGTAGTGGTTAAACCCAAATTTGTAGCTAGTAGCGAAGCCGCAGGTAGTAATTCAAACAAGTAATATTATTTACTCATTGCTTTTAAGGTGTGTTTTATTTTATTGGCTTTATGTGTAAGGTCCTGATAATTATTACTAATAATCGTTACATGGCCCATTTTACGGCCAGGCTTGGTTTGCTTTTTTCCATATAAGTGGACAAATACATTATCCATTTTAAGAACTTCGTCAAGTCCTTCATAAAATACATCCCCGCTATATCCTTCGGCACCAATGATATTTACAATGGCGGAAGGCAAAATTTCAGCAGGATTACCCAAAGGATAATCTAGTAAAATTCTCCAAAGCATATCATATTGACTACTATAATTAGCTTCAATAGTATGGTGTCCACTATTATGAACGCGTGGCGCAGCTTCATTCACCCAAACATCACCCATATCATCAATAAATAATTCAATTGCAAATAAGCCCGGACTTCTTAATCCATTAACCACTTTACGCGCAATGGCTTCGGCCTTCCATAATTGTTTTTCTTCCAATTTTGCTGGACTTAATTGGTAATCTAATAAATTATATACTTGATCAAAAATCATTTCTGCAGGAGGATAAATAATGGTTTCTCCTTTTGCATTCATTCCAACAATTAAAGCAATTTCCTTTTTGATTTTTATTTTCTTTTCTAATACCGATGGGGCATCAAATGCATGTGCGATATCACTTTCCGAATTTAACACCTGTACACCTTTCCCATCATACCCACCTTCACCAAGTTTATGTACTGCAGGTAAAAAGTCAATAAATTTTGAAAGTTCCGTTTTAGATTGCGTAATGTGAAATGCCGATGTTGGAATTTCATTATCTAAATAAAACTGTTTTTGTAAAATTTTATTTTTAATAATTCTGATGGCTGCAGGAGTAGGGTACACTTTTACACCTTCTTTTTCTAATTTTTCAAGTGCATCTACATTTACAGCTTCAATTTCGATGGTTAAAGCATTAAGGTTTTTCCCAAAATTATAAACTGTGTCAAAGTCATTAATATTTCCTAAAGTAAAATGGTGGCATAAATGTGCCGCAGGACAATTGGGGTCATTTTCCAAAACATAAGTAGTAACATCGTAGTTGGCTGCTGCTTGTAACAACATTCTACCTAATTGCCCGCCTCCTAAAATACCTACTTTCATAAGTTCCTATTTATTTTGTCAAAGATAAGGCGAAAAGCGACTAAATTTGTTTAGAATAATCTAAAGAATCAACCCATACAATATGCAAACTCCTGTAATTATTTCAGTTAAAGATTTGGTTAAAACCTATGGTGATTTTGAAGCGGTAAAAGGAATTAGCTTTGATGTGTATGAAGGAGAAATTTTTGGTCTATTAGGTCCTAATGGTGCAGGTAAATCCACAACCCTAGAAATAATTGAAACACTTAGGGAAAAAACTAGTGGGGAAATAATTGTAGATGGTTTAAACCTAGATAATGCGCCAGGAGAAATTAAAAAAATCATCGGAGTACAATTGCAAACCTCAGGTTTTTATCCGAATCTTAACCTTACTGAATTAATTCATTTATTTGTTGGTTTATATCAAAGTGACGTTGATCCTACTGAACTACTTAAAAAAGTAAATTTAGAAGACAAGGCTAAAGCAAAGTATAAAGAAATGAGTGGGGGGCAAAAGCAAAGATTCTCCATTGCAACAACGCTCATTAATAAGCCCAAAATTATTTTCTTAGATGAACCCACTACCGGATTAGATCCTCAGGCACGTCGTAATTTGTGGGATTTGATAAAGGAAATTAGAGCAAATGGAACTACGGTCATCATCACCACACACTATATGGATGAAGCGGAAATTTTATGTGACAGGGTAGCAATTGTTGATAGTGGTAGAATTGTAGCGATTAATACTCCAAATGCGCTAATTGACAATTTAGTATCAAGTGGATTTGAGAAAGAAAAAGAAGTTAAAAAAGCGAATTTGGAAGACGTTTTTATTAATTTAACAGGCAAAGAATGGAGAGCTGATTAAAATTTATTTATAACCAATATAATTATACAAATGACTCAAGACCCTAGATATCCTATTGGAAAATACCAAGCAATGCCTTTTAGTGAAGCAACAAAAAATCAATGGATTCAGGATTTACGTATGGCCCCTTCAGATGTAGAGCATGCTATTTTAAATTTGGATAAGGCACAATTAGATACTCCATATCGCGAAGGTGGTTGGACAGTGAATCAAGTAGTGCATCATTTAGCAGACAGTCATATGAATGCTTTTATTCGCTTTAAATTGGCATTAACCGAAGATGTGCCTACTATTAAACCTTATGATGAAAATGCTTGGGTGTTAACTGCCGATGTTTCAGAAACGCCTTTGAATTATTCAATTACATTATTGCATGCTTTGCATGAAAGATGGGCTAATTTATTTGCAAGTTTAACAGAGGAGCAATGGCAAAGAAAATTATTTCATCCAGTTCGAAATGCAGAAGTAAGCGTTTGGGATATGTTTGCTATCTATGCATGGCATGGCAAACATCATGTGGCACATATAAAAGCATTAAGAGAACAGAAGGGCTGGTAAATTAATTTATTAAGTTCCTATCTACTTCGGCTACTAAAAATACACTGCCAATCACCAAAATTAAATCTTGGGGGTTGGCATTTTTGTTGGCTTGTTTAATGGCTAAATTTACATCCTCAAAGCAACTTCCATTTCTATTCATCATGCTTGCTTTTTGAGCCAATTCATTGGCAGGTAAAGCCCTAGGAATATGAGATTGCGTAAAATAATAAGTTGCATTCGCTGGTAGTAATTTTAAAACCGAATCAACGTCCTTGTCTTTAACCATTCCTGTAACTATATGTAATTGATGGTAATGTATGCCTTCTAATTGATCCAATAACGCAATCATGCCTGGTTCATTATGTGCGACGTCCAAAACCAATTTCGGACTTTCTTGAATACATTCCCAGCGGCCCATTAATCCTGTATTTTTTTTGACGTTTAATAATGCCTTTGCAATTTTACTTGCTGTTAATTTCCAACCCATAGTTGCCAATATTTGGGCTGCTACTAATACACCTTTTAAATTCTTATTTTGATATTTACCCGGCAAGTCGCATTCAATTGTAAATACTTTTTGAAAAAGAGGGGCATCCAATAAATGAATCAGCGGTTGATTGAACTCAAATAAGGAGGTTTTCCAATTATTTTGAAATGAGTTAAATGCAATAAAATCCTCGGCAAAATAGATAGGGGCGTTTACATTATTTGCTTTTTGTTCAAATACAGGTTTAGTTTCAGGAAGAACTTCGCTAATTACAACAGGGGTATCGGCTTTGATAATTCCTGCTTTTTCAGCGGCTATCTCAGGTAGAGTATTGCCAAGTAAAGCCATATGATCCCATCCAATATTGGTGATAATAGATAGTTCGGGGTTGATGATATTGGTACTATCTAATCGTCCACCTAAACCCGTTTCAATAATTGCGATATCACATTTTTGCTGTGCAAAATAGTCAAATGCCATTCCCACTGTAATTTCAAAAAAAGAGGGTTCAATTTTCTCAATTAATCCTTTTACTTTATTGGTAAAGCTTGTTACAAATTCTTTTGAACACATTTCCCCATTTACTTTAATACGCTCTCTAAAATCATACAAATGAGGTGAGGTGTAAAGCCCGGTTGTATATCCAGCCTCTTGAAATATACTTGCTAGCATATGGCTTGTAGATCCTTTGCCATTGGTTCCTGCAACGTGAATGGTTTTAAATTTTTGTTGAGGATTTCCTAAATATGCACAAATGGCATTAGTATTATTTAAATCATTTTTAATGGCAGCTGCACCAATTCGACTAAACATTGGTAAACGACTGTATAAATAGTCAAGTGTATCTTGATATGCCATAGAAACAATTAAGCTTAAAAGAATGAACTAATTATTGAACTTCAAATTTGAATTTCACAGTAACGATTGAATTATGATCTGATACATTAAAACTTATTTTAGTCAAGTACTCTGTGATTGCTTTTTTATATTTTGTATCGTTTGAAGAAGATCCTTTTACAATTTGAATAAAACGACCTGTGCCAGTTGGGCTTACTTCAATTTCAGCATAAATGGTAGCTGCTTCTACATCTCCATTAAATGAATAAACTTTGGTAACATGTCTATCTCCTTTTGTAACAAAAGGACCACCTGTTCCCATATATGATTTACCATTGATACTCCCATTGGCTACACCTTGATCGCCCTTGCCACCAGCAATTCCTTGGTCTTTTACATTATTATAACTGTCTTGATTATTACCGCCTTTTCCATTACCACCGGCATATTTACCAAAAACGGCTTTAGGCTTTGGCGCTACAGGAACGGGTAGTGTTTTAGCATGTTTGGTAATTTTTTTCGCATTGACTGCCTCATCATTGACATCATTAGAGTTGATGGTTGTCTTTACAGTATTGTTATCTGCTTGTACACTTGATTTTTTTGGAGCGCCCACTTCGGGTGCGGGGGCTTCTTTGCTTAAAGGTGGTGTATCACCAAGCCCTGTTTCGCTATTGCCTAAATTCACCTCCATATAAGTTGGCTGAGGGGGTGTGATAATAGGTGGGGTTTGGTTCCACTGTAAAACAACAAATAACAAACTAAGTGCAACACAAATTATAGTGGTGTACAAACTTGCTTTTAAATTTTTTTGTTGTTCAAAGTTCAGTTGCATACAATAAAATTAATGTAAAAATACATCATAGCCCAATCTACAAAGTGTTCCTAAAATAACTATTAAAAATACGGTCCTTATAAATCCATTTCCTTTCATAATGGCTAATCTTGAACCTATAATACCACCTAATGCGTTACAAATAGCCATTGGAAGTGCAATATGCCAAAGGATAACTCCTTTTAAGGCAAATAGGATAATGGACCCCATATTAGTTGAAAGATTTACAACTTTTGCATGTGCGTTTGCTTGTAAAAAATCAAAGCCTAGCCAACTGATAAAAGCAAGTACTAAAAGGCTTCCTGTGCCTGGTCCAATAAATCCGTCATAAAATCCCATACCCAAACAAATGATTGCTCCTTTGTACCAAGGAAATTTAAGTGTTTGATTTTTAGTTTCTTGTCCAAAATCCTTTTTTGTAAAGGTATAAATTGCTATGATTACAAGTACAATCAAAATTACAGGCTTCATGAACTTGTTGCTTACGATGGTTAAGCAATAGGAGCCTATAAATGATGCCAAAAATGCAATGGAAGTAAATAAGAGTATCCTAGTAAAAGGTATTTTAACTTTTTTTAAAAATGTACGTGCTGCGAAAAATGTACCAGAAAAGGAAGGGATTTTTAAAGACCCAATTACCTCAGCTACCGAGTTGTTAGGAAGTAAAATTAATCCTGCAGGAGTTTGAATTAAACCACCTCCTCCAACAATGGCATCCACAAATCCAGCAAAAAAAGCAATAATGCAAAGCAAAATAATTGTGATACTCATTATAATCTATTCTTGTGTTAAGATTGGTTTTAAAGGAGTAGGCCAAGTATTGATAACAATGCCTGTAATAATAATAAGACCACTTATTAACTGTGCATTATTAAAGCTTTCGTTTAAAAATAATACCGCTTCAAAAGAACTTAATATAGGCCCCATTGTTAAAAATAAAGATGCTTTACCTGCACCAATTTTTTGAATGGCATTACTCCAAATTAAATACGAAATAGTAGAATTTCCAATACCAATATATAATACGACCCACAATAAATGTGTATTATAAATAACTGGTTGTACATATTTCATTTCATACAAAGCACCTGGTAGTAAAAGGGTAGCACCAATTATAAATAAGCACAATAAAAAGCTATTGTTTGAAATGCCTGCAGGCTTCTTTTTAACAAATACATTATAAGTTCCAAAACAAAATCCTGCCGCAATCATCCACAAATCTCCTTTGCCAAAATGGAAACTCATTAAATTATTTATATCGCCTTTTGTTAATAGATAGAGTGTTCCAATTATACATAATAAAATACCAGAAATATTTTTCCAATGTAATTTTTCATTCACCACCCAAGCGCCTAAAAGTGCTGCTACGATTGGGTTTACGGTTGATCCAAATAAGGCCATATTAATTGCAGTTGCATAATGACCTGCAGAATAAATTAAAGTATTGTAAATAGTAAATCCTACAAGACCCATTAAGAAAAAATAAAGTTTATTTTCCTTGAAAATGGGCCATTCTGTTTTTAAATTTTTATATGCAAAAGGAAACATACATATAATTGCGGTCGTCCATCTAAATAAAGCAATACTCATAGGTCCAGCTAAATTTATTGCATATCTAGAAACAATAAAATTACCTGACCATATGATGGTCGAGGTAATAGCAAGTAATGCACCTATTTGATTGTTTCTTCTCAATGGTGTGCAAAATTTTGATTGAAATCTCCTTTGATTCTTTCAATTGGTGGGTTAAAGTATCCAAATTTCAAATCAGGGAATTCTTCTTGAATTAATTCCATCATTTGTTTAATGCCCATAATTTCACCCATCTCAGTAAAACCAATTTTTCCTAAATACCAATCAGGATCAATATTAAAGTTTCTCCACTGAATCATTTTTAATCCAGTCTCTTTAATAAATTTTCTTAATGCCTCATATTCTTCAACACTATCCGTCATACCTGGAAAAACAAAATAATTAATGCTAGTCCATTTACCTGCAGCCGACATCACGCGAACGCTTTCTTTAATATCTGCAAATGTGTAATTGTTAGGACGATAATACGCATTGTAAACTTCTTCTCTAGCCGAGTTCATACTTACACGTAAACTATCCAAACCAACAGCAGCCAATTCAGCCACCGCTTTTGGATTGGAACCATTTGAGTTGATATTGATACTCCCTTTATCAGTATGTTTTCTGATTTCAATTATGGCTTCTTTAATGGTCTCCCACATTAATAAAGGTTCACCTTCACACCCTTGTCCAAAACTTACAATTGGAAAAGGGGCGGTCATTAAATGTGGAACCGTATATTCAACTACTTCGGCAGCGGTTGGCTTAAATGTTAATCTATCCTGAGTGGATATAATTTCTTCCTCTTGCGGTTGAAATGAAATACAGCCTATACAATTTGCATTACAAGCTGGTGAAATTGGAATTGGACATTCCCAGCGACCCATCGCTAAATTACGCGCGGCAGGGCAGGTATAGGTTTGACAACAATTCTCCATTAAATGTTTTACCAATCGGTTTTGACTATATAATGATAGTAACTTCTGCGTTCCAGCGTCTATGGTATCCTGATCATAACCTTCACAATCTTGTCTAATATCGTTTTCAATACGCACTGCAGGGACATAGTTTTTTCCGTCTAACCAACCCACTGCCGTATAACAAAATAGAGGTAAAGTAGGTGCATCCGCATCCAATGTTTCATATGCTGAAACATATAATCCAGTATGTGCAGGTGGTATAAATGCTGCAACGGCCCAGCCTAATTCACAAAGGCGCATTTCACCAGTTTCCACATCAATTCCAATGCCTCTACGGCCAGGTAATTCGTATAAATTACCACCTTCGGGAAGTTCAATCCAATCTTCGACAGGAATAGGATAGGCATCCCATCCTGCACGACCAACAGTATAAAGGCTAGTGTCTTCAAAAATTTGGCCTTCGCCATCGGAGTATAATAAATAGGGAGATGTTGATATTGACATGATGTTGTTAAGAGTTTTGATTTGAAGTGATTTGACCGATCACGGCAATTTGTTTAGCGCAGAAATCATTAAATTCATTCGTAATGCTATCGCTCACTGGCTCATTGATGTCTTTTTGTATTAGCTTGTTGTTTTTGAAGTCAATAGTAATGACATCGTCTTTTATAATGGCATTTTGAATCATTGCCCATGGGAATTGCTTTTTCGGGAAGGTATTAATTACAATTCCAGCAGGGTCAAATGCAATTTCATAAGGAAATTTTACTTGGCGCTCAAATAATGCCCCTATTAGATAAATTCCTGATATGATTAGTGCTTTTGGCATCAGAAACCAACCCCAACTAGCAAATAAAAGTCCCAATCTGTAATAAGGAACGCCTCCTTGCTTTTTTTGGTAAAAGCAAAATATGAGCCAACAAACAACCGAGGTCATAATGGCTATAATCAATGCTGGGTTAGCGTATAAGCCTTTGTAAATTCCAAAAGAAAAGCCCAAAATGCTCAATAAATACATAAATTGGCTTATTCGGTCAACCTTTTTAAAGTCTGGGGTTTTGCAAACTATGATGTAGTCAAATATGCGCATAAATTGGATTTTGGAACGAGTTAAAATTTGGTGCAATTTAAGCCCATTTGTTTAACTTTGCATCATGAAGAAAACGCATATTATTTTATTAGTACTTATTGCAGTGGCAATAGTTGTATTAATTAGTTACACTGGCGATTTAAGTAGTTATGAAACAATTGGTTCAGCGAAACAAAAGCAGGGTAAATTTTTGAATTTAATTGTGAAAATGGATAAGACTATTCCTGTGCAGTATGACCCTGTAAAGGATCCTAATTTATTAAAGTTTGCTGTACAAGATAGTTTAGGGGGCAAGATAAATGTAGTGTATCACAACACCATGCCAACTGATATGGAAAAGTCAGAGCGTTTGGTTTTAAAAGGAAAAGTGCAGGGCGATGTTTTTGAATGTTCGGCAATTGTATTAAAGTGCCCTTCAAAATACAAAGACAATGCAGAAGCAAACAAAAATCAACCAGTGACAATTACAAACTAGGATTCTTTCTGCAGGATATTTTAATTATTTCAAACTACTAGATGAATACAAATAACGCGGCAGCAGTGCAATTTATTGGCGAACATTTATTGCCAGGTCAATTGGGCTATTTTTTAACAATCCTTTCCTTAGTGGCTTCATTGGTAGCCACTTTTGCTTTTGCAAAAGCATTTTATACAAAGGAATTGGAAGGTCAAAAGGAGTGGAAAAAATTGGCAAACATTGCATTCATTATTGAGTCTGTGGCAGTTTTTGCTTGTTTTATTATTTTATTTTATGTGATTTCAAATCATATGTTTGAATACAAATATTCTTACATGCATAGCGATAAGCATATGCCTGCGCAGTATTTGTTGAGTTGTTTTTGGGAAGGACAGGAAGGTAGTTTTTTATTATGGAGTTTTTGGCACTGCGTGCTTGGATTAATCGTAATGGCTCGTTCTGACAAATGGAAACAAGATTCCTTTGGTGTTATGATGGTGTTGAGTTTTACGCAATTTTGTTTAGCAACAATGGTGGTTGGCTTGTTTATTTTTGGACATAAAATTGGAAGTAGTCCATTTAATTTATTAAGAGATGAAATGCCTTGGCCAATTCTTTCTCGACCAGATTATTTACAATTATTAAAAGACGGAACTGGATTAAATACATTGTTACAAAACTATTGGATGGTGATTCATCCTCCTGTTTTGTTCTTGGGTTTTGCATCTACTACTATTCCATTTGGATTTGCGGTAGCTGGTTTATTAAAGAAGGATAATAAATGGATTTTAAATGCGCTTCCATGGGCTACATTTTCGGCAGGTATATTAGGGTTAGGGATCATGATGGGTGCTGCATGGGCTTATGAAAGTTTAACATTTGGAGGTTACTGGGCATGGGATCCGGTAGAGAATGCCTCATTAGTACCTTGGTTGGCCTTGGTAGCTGCGATACACACAGCAATGATTTATCGTAAAACACAAACGGGTTTACGCATTACTTATTTATTTTTTGGAATTAGTTTTTTACTAGTGGTATATTCTACATTTTTAACCCGTAGTGGAATTTTAGGAGATACTTCGGTACATGCTTTTACTGACCTTGGAATGAATGCACAATTATTGTCTTTCTTGTTTGTATTTGTAATTCCATTCTTTGTATTGTTCTTTGCTCGCTACAAATTCATGGCAGATCCAATTAAAGAAGATGCAGTGGATAGTCGTGAGTTTTGGATGTTGGTAGGGTCATTGGTATTGTTTTTATCTGCAGTAGTTATAATATCAATTACATCGATACCTGTTTACAATAAAATATTTGGTACTAAAATTGCTCCTCCTGAGGATCCAGCATTTGCACACAATCAGGTTCAAGTGTTTGTTGCAATTATTATTGGAGTGTTGTCAGCAATTGGACAATACTTGAAATATAAAGGAGGCTCAGATAATGGAAGTTTTATAAAAAGTATTGCTAGTTCACTAATAGTAACTGCCATTATCAGTGCCATTATTTTTGCTTTTGTAGGGATTGGATTTAAAGAAAGAGGAGTTGGATTTTTAGCAGCGCTATTTATTGCAACTGCAACTTCGGTTTTCGCAATTGTTGCCAATGCGCATTATTGGATTGTGATTTTAAAATGGAAGATGAAATCGGCGGGTGCAAGTATTGGACATATTGGTTTTGGAATGGTGTTGTTAGGTATATTATTATCCTCTTCAAATAAAACAGTTTTAAGCTGGAATACTACCGGGATTAATGTCATTCAAAAAGATCCAAATAGTAAGAATCCAGTTGGGAATCCAATGGAAAATATTACTTTATTTGAAGGTGTTGCAACGGATATGGGTAAGTATATGGTAACCTATGTTAGAGATACAGTAGATAATTTAGATAAAAAATTCTTCGAATTAAAATTTGCTGAAAAAGGAATTAATAAAACCATCAAGGATTCATTTTATCTATATCCAGATGTACTTAAGAATAATAAAGGAATGGAAGGGTTCTCTGCAAATCCTTCATCAAAACATTATTGGAACAAGGATATTTTTGTTTATGTGACTTCATTTCAAGACCATTCAAAGGAAGATACCGTTCAATTTAAACCACATCAAATAAAAATAGGGGACTCCGTTTTTTATAGCAATGGTTATGTCAAGCTAGAGAAAGTATTAGTAAATCCGAATACAAATAAGGCAGCGAATGTAAATGAATTGGTATTGCAAATGTCAGTTCATAGTGTTACAGGATTAACATACGAAGCAACACCTGCCATTCGTTTAGAGGGCATGAATATGACCATGATACCTGATACGATTAGGGCACAGAATTTAATTTTGAATTTTAATAATGTTGTGGATCAGTCCAAGGGAATCTTGCAAATTGGTATGAAAGAGTCATCTACACTTTCAAATTTAATTACTTTAAAAGTGTATGAATTTCCTTTTATCAATGTGTTGTGGATTGGAATTATTGTAATGACTTTTGGATTTATGTTAAGTACATGGGCTAGATTAAAAGCGTTAAAATCAAGATAATTTTGCAATTATTGTACTTTATGAAAGGTTACTTTTTATAATTAAGGGTATCAATAATAGGCATTAAAGCAACTTATTAGCGAAAGCTGAATTAAATGAAAAAAGTATTTATTTACATATTGCCCATATTTTTACTAGCAGTTTTCAATAATAAACTAGCTGCTCAAAAAGGCATATATGATACTTTGCGTGTTGAGGCATTTATAACCCCCGAGGGTGACACTATTCCCACAGCTTGGTTGCCTACTGTTGAAGTAAAATCTATCATGACTGCACAAGCAAAAAAACAATGGCAGGAATGGACCCGACTTCGTAACGCTGTTTATGTTACTTATCCATATGCATTAAGAGCAAGTGTTGTTATAAATGATGTGAATAGTCAATTGGCTAATGTTAAAGATGAAAAGAGAAGAAAGGAAATCATTAAATCAAGAGAAAAGGATTTAAAGCGTGATTTTGGTGACAAAGTGACGAACCTTTCCATTTATCAAGGCAAAGTACTCATGAAATTAATTAAGAGAGAAACGGGGAATAATTGTTACGAACTCATTAAAGAATATAAGGGTGGTTTGAATGCTGGATTTTGGCAAACAGTCGCGTATTTGTTTAGCAGTAGCTTAAAACAACAATATGACCCCAATGGCGAAGATCAACAAATTGAGCAATTTGTTAAAGAAGTTCGCAAATTGTATGGGTTAAGAAGTTAGTTTTTTGGGGCAGGTTTTTGTACCTTTACCCAATAGTTACAACCATTATGAGTGAAGAAAAAAGCCTAAATTTTATTGAAGAAATTATTTCCCAGGATTTAGCCTCGGGAAAGTATGCATCTATTTTAACAAGGTTCCCACCGGAGCCCAATGGATATTTACATATTGGACATGCAAAAAGCATTTGCTTGAACTTTGGTTTAGCGAAGCATTTTGGAGGAAAAACAAATTTGCGTTTTGATGACACCAATCCTGCAAAAGAGGAAATTGAATATGTAGATAGCATTAAGGAAGATGTAAAATGGTTGGGTTTTGAGTGGGCAAAAGAATGTTACGCTTCAGATTATTTTGACCAGTTATATTTATTTGCAGTTCAATTGATTGAAAAAGGTTTGGCATATGTAGATGATAGTACCGCCGAAGAAATTGCACAACAAAAAGGAACCCCGACGGTTCCAGGAACAGGCAACGCATTCAGAAATAGAAGCATTGCAGAAAATTTGGAATTATTTGCTGGCATGAAGGCAGGTAAATTTGCTGATGGCGAAAAAGTGTTGAGAGCAAAGATTGATTTAGCAAGTCCTAACATGCACATGCGTGACCCTTTGTTATATCGCATTAAGCGTGCGCATCATCATCGTACTGGTGATGCTTGGTGCATTTATCCAATGTATGATTTCGCTCATGGACAAAGTGATTCTATTGAAAATATAACACACTCCGTTTGCACTTTGGAATTTATCCCACATCGTGCATTATACGATTGGTGCATTGAGCAATTAGGTATTTATCCATCTCACCAATATGAGTTTGCGCGTTTAAATATGACTTACACAGTTATGAGTAAACGTAAATTATTGCAATTAGTGCAAGAAGGATTTGTTGAAAGTTGGGATGATCCTCGTATGCCAACAATTAGTGGTATGCGTCGTCGTGGTTATACCCCTGAAAGTATTAGAGATTTTTGTGAAAGAATAGGAATTGCTAAAAGAGAAAACATTATTGACTTTAGTTTGTTGGAATTTTGTGTAAGAGAGCATCTGAATAAAGTAGCAATGCGTCGTATGGTGGTTACCAATCCAATTAAATTAGTGATAACCAACTTTGACAAAGGAGAAGAAATTTTACATTCAGAAAATAATCCTGAGGATCCTAATGGCGGTACGCGCGAAGTTCCATTCAGTAATGAACTATGGATTGAGCGTGATGACTTTATGGAAGAACCCACTAAAAAATATTTTAGATTAGGGCCAGGCTTATCTGTTCGTTTAAAAAGTGCGTATATAGTTACTTGCGAAAGTTTTGAAAAAGACGATGCTGGTAATATTACTACGGTGTATGCAACTTATAATCCTCAAAGTAAATCAGGTCAGGATACAAGTGGTATTCATGTAAAAGGAACTTTACATTGGGTGAGTGCAAAACATGCAGTATCAGTTTTGTTAAATGAGTATGATCGTTTATTTAATGTTGAGGATTTGTCAAGTGCTGATGGGGATTTTAAAGACTATATTAATCCAAGTTCACTGAATAGGGTAAATGCTTATGCTGAACCAGCCCTTGCTAATGATCCATTGGATGTACGTTTCCAATTTTTAAGAAAAGGATATTTTTATCAGGATACTAAGAGTACAAAGGATAAATTAATTTTTAATCGTACAGTTGGATTAAAAGATGCCTGGGCTAAAGAGCAAAAGAAATAGAATTATTTAAGGGTACTCAATACGAATAGTTGATTATGCTAAATTTGGAAACATTTAAACAATATTGGGATAAACAGTTTCCAGATGTACGATTGCGTAGGTCACATTTTATATTAGCAGTCAGTGGTGGTGTGGATAGTGTCGTGTTAGCTCACTTGATGCATTCAGTAAAGGCAAAGTGTACCATTGCTCATGTTAATTTTCAATTAAGAGGCGAGGAGAGTATAAGAGATGAACAATTTGTACGTGATTTTGCCAATGAATTAACAATGCCAATTGAAATTCATACATGCGAAACGGCAAAGTATGCCGAAAAATATAAAATGGGTATTCAGCAAGCGGCACGTGAAATTAGATATGCATGGTTTGGTGCGTTAACCGATAAATTGACTCTACAAGAAAATGAAATAGTATTAACGGATGAAACCCATTTATCAAATAAAAAGCCAAATCCCAAACCAATAGTTTTATTGACCGCGCATCATGCAGATGATCAAGTTGAAACGGTGTTGATGCAATTATTTAGAGGGACGGGTATTCATGGATTAACAGGTATCCCCGCAAGAAGAAATGATGTTTTAAATATGGCAAGGCCATTGCTTATTTTTAGTAAAGCAGCAATTAAATCGTATGCTGCCGAAAACGGGCTAGCTTATGTAGAGGATAGCAGCAATGAAAAAAATGATTACACTCGAAATTTAATCCGGAATCAATTATTGCCCCAATTGGCCACTATTTATCCAATGGTTCAAGAAAATATCATTGCTACTTCGGATAGATTAAAAGAAGCTGAGCAAATTGTAATTCAAACGGTGGATGCATATTGGAAAAAAGGGTTTAAGTATAAAAAAGGAATCCCATCTATACCGATTTTATATTGGGAAAAAGTAAAAGGAAATGCAACCTATACTTGGGGACTAATTAAGCATTATGGATTTAAGCCGCAGCAAATTGATGAAGTTCATAAAATATTAACTGCATCAAAGGGTGCATTCATTGCCTCTGATTCACATAAATTAATTAATTGGGAAGGACACATTCAGATTGTTAGCAATGAAAGTGTAAAAGAATTTGTTACTATACCTGAAACGGTTTTACTTAATTCAAATGTTAGCGCAAATGCTGTAGTCAATACTTTTGAAGTAAAGACTGGCACACTACATTTTGAAATAATCAAAAATGTACCAGATGTAGTAATTGACAAGGATCCAAAATATGCTTATTTAGACGCCGATAAATTAGAATGGCCATTACTATTAAGAACTTGGGAGCCAACCGATTATTTTTATCCACTTGGCTTGCGAAAAAAGAAAAAGCTAAATCAATTTTTAGGGAACTTAAAATTAAGTCCAAAGCATAAAGAAAAGGTTGCTGTTTTATGTGCTTCCAATCGTATTTGTTGGGTGATTGGTAAAAGAATTGATGATCGGTTTAAAATTACCCTTACAACCCAAAATATCTTAAAGATTAGTTGGCAGGAAGTACTTTAAAGGCGGGATTATTCCATATTAATTCGATATTTTTATAGACCAAATTCTAATATTCATATAAAAATATATCTTAATATCTTAATGCGTCTTTTTAAAATCAATAAGTTATTATTAATACTCTTTGCTGTATTTTTTTCTACAGTTGGTTTGGCGCAGGATTTTTCCAATAAAGGAAAGGATTTTTGGGTAGGATATGGTAGCCATGTTGCTATGTATAACGCAAGTGGGGACCCCAATCCAAATGGAGGGTCACAAAATTTAGTTTTATATTTTACTTCAGATCATGATGCGACTGTAACAGTTGATATTCCTGCATTAGGATTTTTGAAAACCTATCAGGTAGTTGCTAATACTGTTACCGTTTCGGATCCAATGCCAAAGACTTCAACATCTGATGCGAGAATTACTGCCGAAGGAAAATCAAATAAAGGAATTCATATCAGTTCAGATTTTGCCATCATTGCTTACGCCCATATTTATGATGGGAGTGTTTCTGGTGCAACTTTATTATTCCCAACCAATACCTTAGGACGCTCATATTATTCTATCAATTATAAACAGATTTCTAATAATCCTTTTTCTTATTGTTATGCCTATGTGATTGCCACAGAAGATAATACTAATGTTGAAATTATATTAAGTGCAAATACCGAAGGGGGCTATAAAGCAGGGGATACTATAAAAGTTGCTTTAAATAAGGGAGAAATTTACAATGTATTTGGAAAAGTATTGACTTCGTCTGCTGCTGCATCAACTGGAGAGGATTTAACTGGAACCTTAATTAGATCAGTAGCAACTGCCACTAGTACTTGCAAACGAATTGCGGTGTTTTCGGGGTCTGGAAAAATTAGCATTTTTGATAATAATTCTAAAACTGCCGATAATTATATTCAACAATCATTGCCTGCCAATGCATGGGGTAAAAAGTATTTGACTGTACCAACAGCACAGATGCCAAATAATATTTTTAGAATTGCGGTAAGTGATCCCAATGCCAATGTGTTATTAAATGGTCAAGTTATCCCAAAGTCGAGTTTAATAAATAATTTTTATTACGAATTTCAATCTAATGGTGCCAATTCAATTGAGGCGGATTTGCCCATTATGGTGGCACAATATATTACAACTACGGGTAGTTATGGAAATGTAAATAATCATGGAAACGGCGATCCTGAAATGATATATTTATCTCCTGTGGAGCAAACTATAAATAAAGTAACCATAAATTCAACCCCATTTGCAAAAATTATTGATACGCTACATTTTGTAAATATTGTAATCCCAAAAGGAGGAATGTCCAATTTATTAGTTGACGGCGCTACTCCAAAAAATCCGATTACTCATCCTGGTGATAATAATTTTGTGTATTACCAAGTAGTATTAAAGGCAGGGGCACACACCATTGTTGCAGATTCAGGATTTAATGCCATTGCCTATGGATATGGAAGTGTAGAATCCTATGGATATAATGCAGGAACCAATGTGGTTGATTTATATCAAAAACTTACTGTTAACAATGAATATGGTTCGGTTAAGTTGCCAGCAACTTGTAGAGGGACTCCGTTTAAGGTATCCATTACTTTGCCATATCAACCCCTTTCGCTAGCTTGGAATATTCCTAACTATCCAAACATTCCAGTTAATAACGCACCTCAATATGATTCTACCTATGTTGTAAATGGGCGTAATATATATAGGTATTCATTAAGTCAATTTTTGACTTATGATAGTATTGGTGACTATAATATTCAATTAAAAGTGTTTAACCCAACTGGCGATGGTTGTAGTGGGGAACAGGTGATTGATTTTGATTTGGTTGTATACAGTCCTCCTAAAGCCGACTACACACTCAAAATTACCAACTGCCTTGGAGACTCTTTATTTTTAAAAGATAATACACTAATTGGTACTGATGATAGAAAGTTAATTGCCTACAATTGGAAGCTTGGTAACGCTGGCTATGTTAATGCAAAGAATTATGCAATTAAAGCAGATGCAGTAGGGTCAATTCCATTTCATTATTTTGTGGTTACGGATATTGGCTGTTTAAGTGATACAATAAGTTCTAGTTTTATTATTGATAGTGTTCCCAAAGTGAATTTTAATGTTCAAAATATTAAATGTATTGGAAATAATATTCAATTTACAGATAGTTCATTTGCCAAAATAGGAACTCGACTTTTTAATTGGAAATGGAATTATGGTGACAATAGTGTCGAAGATAGTTTGATTACTAATGCTGCCGTAACCCATGCTTTTGATGCTGCAAAAAATTATACTGTAAAATTAGCAGTGTCAACATTGAATGGATGTGTAGCACAACAATCAAAAATAATTCAAGTGAATCCAAAGCCTTTAGTTGGATTTGTATTGCCTGAAATTTGTTTGAATGATGCGTATGCTGAGTTTAAGGATACAAGTAGGATTGCGGTTGGTACCAATAGTTTTAAGTATAGATGGGATTTTGGAGATCCATCCAATACCCGTTTCAGCAACTTTGATTCCGTCGCTATCCCTAGGCATCGTTACTTAAGTCCAGGTGCTTACAATGTTAAAGAAATTGTTACAAGTGTCAATGGTTGTGTTGCAGACACAACAGAAAGTTTTACAGTCAATGGGGCTTTTCCAAAATCATTTTTTTCTATTTCAGATACAAATGCACTTTGTTCAAACAAAGCAGTAGCGTTAAATAATTTGTCAACGGTAGATTTTGGTTCCATTGGCAAAGTGGTTATTTATTGGGATTATAAAAAAAATCCAATGGACTCTACGCTCGACGACAATCCTAGCATTAATAAAATTTATAGCCATAATTATGCTGATTATCATTACCCTGATAAAGTGGGCTATAATATAAAAATGGTTTCTTATTCGGGGATTACCTGTTTTGATAATAGTCAGGATAGTATTTCGATTGTTGCACCACCTCAAAATTTTTCGATTACTTCATCAAAAGATTATTTATGTATTGCAGATTCAGTAACCTTTAATCCTGTAATTACGGGTGGTACTCCACCATTTAGCTATCAATGGGTTTCCAATAATGCGGCGGCTAACTTTAATGGAAATATATTAAGAGGGAACAGTCCGGGAAATATTAATGTTTCTGTAATTGTTAATGATACTAAGCAATGTGTATATCATTATGATCAATTAAAGCAATTGGAAGTTAAATCAATCCCCATTGCAATTTTAAAGGCAATTGATACAAATATTTGTAACACGGATCCAATTGTTTTAAAAGGTTTAGGTAGCAATACTTTTAAATGGTATCTGAATAATCAATACTATTCAACTACAAATGCGGATACTTTATTTACATCAACACCAGGATTTTATCAATTGAAGGTATATGATGGGTATTGTAATTCATTGTTGTCTGATTCGGTTCATATATATCAATATAAAATACCCAACTACTTTTTTACAAATACAAAATATGTTTGTGTGAATTCGCCTGTGATTATTAATACTAATACAGAAGATGCATATGGGGCACATTTTGTTTGGAATTTTGGAGACAGTGCTACTTCTACTTTATTCAACCCATTAACACATGTCTACAATAAAAATGGTAAATACCAAATCAATTTTTCATTTTCAAATGATTTTTGCCCTAAGCTAGATACCATTTTGAAAGGGGATACGATAACAGTAGTAAATCCATTATCAGGTGCTCAATTTACAATGTTTGTTTTATCAGGCGTTGACACTTTATTGAGCAATATAAAAGTAGACTCTGGATATACGCAATATACTTGGTCACCCAGCACCTATTTGTCATCTATATTTATAAAAAATCCCGTTTTTAATGCAGATAAGACGACTGATTATTTTTTAACTAGAACTGATACTGTTAGTCATTGTCAAATTGAAGATACCTACCATATCATTGTATCTAATGATGTAGTTATAAATGTACCCAAGGCATTTACGCCTAATAATGATGGATTAAATGATGTATTAAAACTGGAATATGGTGCGGGTATAAAAATTTTGAATTATTTTAAATTATTCAATAGATGGGGTAAATTAATATTTGAGACTTCGAATGTAAATGGATTTTGGGATGGTAAATACAATGGGAGAGATCAGGACATGGATGCATATACTTATTTATTGGATTACGTGACATTTAAAGAGGAACATATTACAAAAACTGGATCAGTTATATTATTAAGATAAATGAAGCATTGTTATAAAATATTGTTACTTTTTATATTCTTAAATGGAGTTTCCATAAGCTATGCTCAAACGCCATTTATGTCACAGCCATTTGTGGCCACAAATTATTTTAATCCTGCAACGGTTGGATTTGGAACAAACAATCAATTTCAATCATTTTACAGAAATCAATTTTCGGGAGTAGGCGATCCTTTTAAAACAATAGGAATTGGTGTTGATTTTGCATTATTTAAAAACGAAGAAAAAGACGGCTATAATAATTTGGGGCTAGGAATACAAGCTGTTTCGGAGCGAGTATTAAATGGTATTTTGCAAACAAATGAAGTAACATTAAGTCTTGCTAATAGAGTGTTTTTGAATAAAAATAAAACAAGTTATTTTTCTATTGGGATTAGTTCAACCTATATCAGTAGAAATGTCGATAGATCTGCCCTCACATTTGGAGATCAATATAATTCGGGTCGGTTATTTAATAGTTCGAGTTTAGAGACCATTGGTAATTTCCCCAATAAATTTTCTACCAATGGAGGAGTTATGTATTCTTTTGTTTCCCCTGATATTTTTATACAAACTGGAGCAAGTACTTTTTATATTAATCGTAGTGCCGATAACCCAAGTTATGGAAATGCGAAACAATCCTTCCAATTTATTACAACCCTTAATTTTGAGCATCGATTATTTGATGATAATAGTTTTTTGATTCATGCAGACTATCAAAATAGAGTAGAAGCTGAATTTGTTTATGTGGGAGCCGCGGTAGGCTTGCCAATTTATGCCATGGATGATTTGCAAAATAAATTTTATGTAGGTTGTTTCTATAGGACCAAGGATGCGGTTGTACCTTATGTTGGGTTACTCTATAATAAATACAAACTAGGACTTACCTATGATATTTATCAAAATAATATGACTATGTCAAACTTGCATCCGCAAACTATTGAATTTAATTTATCGACTTATTTAGGAAGAAATATTTCAAAAAACCTAAAAAGTATTTTCAATTAATTTGAAGCATAAAATATTTTATATCATTATCGGATTGATTATTTCAATCACTAGTTATAGTCAGACAGATACTGAGTTTTGGTTTGCTGCACCAGCTATTACTGCTGGGCATGAAAATAAGCCAATTGTATTTAGAATTACAAGTTATGAAAGCCCTGCAGTGGTTACTATCTCTGAGCCTTCGAATGCAGGTTTTGTTCCAATTGTATTGAATTTAGCCGCAAACACAACAGTGACCCAAGATCTTACTGCTTATATTAATTTAATTGAAACAACGCCAAGTGCAACGGCACTTAATTATGGTTTATTGATTACTTCAACAGCAAATATATCGGCTTATTATGAAATTGGTCGTCAATTGAATGTTGAAATTTTCCCTTTAAAAGGAAACACCGCAAAGGGAATTGATTTTATAATACCTTCTCAAAATCAATATAGTAATAGAGCAGGAATTACGCCTAATGCCAATAATGGATTTGTGATTGTAGCAACAGAGGACAATACTTCCATTGATATTACACTTTCACATCCTGATGCCAATGGACATGGAACGGGCACTTTTACTATTGTACTTAATAAAGGTCAAACTTATGCAGTTATTGGAAGTAGCACTGCTGCATCTTTACATTTAGGTGGGTCTGAAATTAAATCAAGTAAGCCAATTTGTGTTACCATTTACGATGACTCCATATTTGTTGGGGCAAGTTTGGATTTAGCAGGTGATCAAATAGTACCCATTTTTAACACGGGTTCTGAATTTATTATTGTTAGAGGAAATTTTAGTGCACCTTCCTATATTAATACTGATTTTTATTTTATTTGGGCTACTGTAGATGGGACAAACATCTATTTAAATGGATCTATAATTCCTATAGCAACCATTAATAAAGGTCAATCTTATAAAGGGCAACTTACTGACAATAGTGTATATGTCACTACTAGCAATCCATGTTATGTATTACAATTTACTGGCGTTGGAACGGAGGTTACTGAAACCTCATTGCCAAGCATTAAATGCACTGGTTCCAATTCGGTAAGTTTTGTGCGATCTACCAATGAGTTGTTTTATTTAAATTTAATTTGTAAGGCCGAGGATATAAATAATTTTACTTTAAATGGAGTTTCAGGAGTGATTACATCAGGATTGTTTTTTGATGTGCCAGGTGCAACTGGTTGGAAGGCTGCGCGGATAAGTACTGCAAATTTACCCACATTAAATGCATTGGTCCCCAATGGAGTGGCAACTGTAGTTAGTAATAGTACAGGCTTATTTCATCTTGGATTTTTAAATGGAGGAAGCTCGTCAGGAGCTAGACTTGGTTATTTTTCAAATTACAGTAAGGTAGTAATGGCACCTAATTTAATTACTAGATCTTGTTTAGGTAGCGATATTCAATTAGCTGCTAAATTGTTGAATAATGTGAATTATAGTTGGACAGGACCAAATGGTTTTACAAGTACAATTTATAATCCTATCATTCCAAGATCAACTATTGCAGATTCGGGCTATTATTATGTACAAGCAAATATTCCAGGATGTGGCACATCAATAGATAGCATTCATATTACTGTGAATGCTTTGCCAACAATACAGTTAGTAAAATCTACAGATACAATTTGTATTGGATCAAATAAACTTATTCAATTTAAATTAACCGGCAAGACACCTTGGAATGTTGTTTATTCAATAGGGATTGGAACGGATACCGTAAAAAATATTGTAAATACGATGGGTAGTTTTTTAGTTAATCCAACGACTACTACAATTTATAAATTTAAAAATATAATCGACAGCAATGCTTGTACGCTAGATACTACAAATAATACAATACAAGATACCATTAGGGTCAATAAGTTGCCTGTTGCAAATTTTTCTTTTTCTTCTATACGTTGCGAAAAAAATGGAACTACTTTTACGGATGCGTCTACATCGGATTTAGATAAAATTGTGAATTGGAATTGGGATATGGGGGATGGGATACAATATAATTTATTAAATAATGGCCCATATGATCATATTTACAATAATTGGGGAAATAAAAGTGTAAAGTTGTCAGTAGTTTCAAGTTTAGGGTGTAATAGTGATACTATTTCTAAGATTGTAGATATCAAACCATTACCCATAGTTGGATTTACAATTCCAAATGTATGTTTAGATGGCGGATTAGCTGTATTTAAAGATACAAGTAATTACAAAGCTAGTCCAACTTCATTTACGTATCAGTGGAATTTTAATGCGGGAATAATTCCAATGACCCCAGTGCCTTCTTATTCAATTAGCCAAATTACTAGTTCGCAACCTTCTGTTTTATATAACAAGGAAGGAGATTACTTAGTAATGCATATCGTTACTTCAAGTGACGGATGTATTGATTCATTAACTAAGCCATTTACAATTAATGGTTCAAATCCAAATGCTATTTTTAAAATTTTAAAAGATACAGCATTGTGTAGTAATCAGGATGTTGTTATTAAAGATAGCTCTTGGGTGTACCCTGGCAAAGTAGGTGTATTGCATTTGTTTTGGGGAGATGGAAAAGATACAATCATTTCAAATAGCACTATAGGTAATTTATATAAACATAATTATAGTAATGCGCTTGCCACAAATATTTTTAATTATGATATTCAAGTTAAAGCCTATTCGGGAGGCACTTGTTATGATGATTCTCTAGCCAGAATAAATATCATACCGCCTCCGACCAATGTAACATTAAATTCCATACAGGATTATGTATGTATCAATGATTCATTAGTAGTACATAAAAATATTACAGGAGGAGTAGCTCCTTATAGCTATTTATATAGCACAGATAACGCAAATACTTATATAAAAGACAGTATAGTATATGGCAAAAATCAGGGAAATGTCAATATTGGCATTCAAGTGATTGATGCAAAAAGTTGTGTTTATAATTATAATAATTTATTAAGTTTATCATTACCCGCTTTGCCAGTTGCGACAATGTTTGTTAAAGACACTGTCATTTGCAATGGAGATTCGGTGACATTAAAAGGGCAGGGGGCTAATACCTATAAATGGTATAATAATAATCGTTTATTTAGTACATCTACACTTGATTCATTGAGCATTGGGAATGCAGGATCCTTTAGTTTAATTGTAAATGATGGCAAGTGTAATTCTATGCCAACTGCGGCATTTAAAATTATTGACTTTACCATTCCTGCCTTTACTTTTAATTACAATACAAATTCTTGTGTAAATGGAGATTTGATTATCAATACCAATGCAGTAGAAAAATATAAAATACATTATGCTTGGTATTTTGGCGATAGCAGTCATTATAACTTTGCGAATCCTGTTTCACATTCTTATAAACAAGTTGGTAAATATGTAGTTAAACTAAACGTAACAAATGATTATTGCCCTAAATATGAATATGCTTTAATTGGAGATACTATTCATATTGTTAGCCCACCTGATTCTTCAAAATTCACTTTATTTGTTCTAGCCGATCAAGATACTTTACTAATGCCTCAAAAAATTGATTCTGGGTATACTAACTATTCATGGTTGCCTTCTCAATTTCTAAGTAATTTCAATATTATTAATCCTGTTTTCAGAGGTAGTGAAAATATTGATTATACATTATTAAGGATGGATCCCAACACTGGTTGTAAAATATTTGATATTTATCATTTAGATGTTTCAACAAATGTGGTGGTAACAGTTCCTAAAGCCTTTACGCCCAATCATGATAATTTAAATGATATTCTTAAAATAGAATACGGGGCAGGAATAAAAACACTAAATCGATTTGTGATTTATAATAGATTTGGCAAAATGGTATTTGAAACAAATGATATTTCAAAAGGATGGGATGGAAGGGTAAATGGGTATGATCAGGAAATGGATGCCTACACTTATTTGATTGACTATACCACCTATCAAGATAAACTCATGAAAAAAACCGGGTCCGTAATTTTGCTTAGATAAAATATGGAATCTGTAAAACAATAGGGTGGTATTTTATTTGCCTAAATAGGTTTTTACTTGAAATAAGAAGGAACCTAATACATCAGATTGACCCTCGATTCCAGCTAATTTAGATGCAACAATTAAAAATACCAAACCATATAATGCGCCCCATAAATGTGCACTGTGATTAATGGAGCCTGGGCCTTTTTTTGAAAGGTAAACGGTAAGTGCTAAATACAACGGGCCAAACACAAAACCTGGAATAATTGGAGGTACAATAAAAAATCCTATTTGCATAGTTGGTTGTAAAAATATGCCTACAAATACAATTGCTGATACAGCACCTGATGCACCAAGGCTTCGGTAGTTGTAATGTTTTTTATGACTAAAGTAGGTTGGAATGATACAAATTACTAAAGAGGAAATGTATAATAATAAATAAAAGAAATTGGCTAATTGTCCAAATATGAGTTCGAAATATTTTTCAACCATATCTCCAAACATGTAAAAAGAAAACATGTTAAATGCTAAGTGCATAAAGTCGGCATGAATAAATCCACAAGTAATAGCACGATACCATTGTGGTGGATCTTTCGCGATAGTATAAGGATGAAATATTAATTTATCCATTAAGGTATTGTTATTCATTGCAAGGAATGAAATGATAACAGTTGCAATAGTTATAATTAGAGTAATGGACATGCTATTTTTTTTGTTTATTTTGTTGCAACCTATTCGTGATGATACTTTTCATTCGACAAGATACTACAAGCACGGTAAACTTGTTCTGCTAATATGAGTCTTACAAGCATATGTGGAAATACAAGTTCAGAAATACTCCAAGTAAAATTTGCGCGCTTTTTAATTTCATCATCTACGCCATAAGCACCTCCAATTAAAAACACTATTTTTTGTGCACTTTGGTTGGCCTTTTGTTGAATCAAATTAGCCAAACCTGGAGAGTTTAACATCTTGCCTTTTTCATCTAGTAAAATCAATATATCTGTAACCGCTAATAGCTTAATTATATTAGCTGCTTCCGCTTTCTTTATTTGAATTGGATCAGTGAGTTTGCTAGGGGGGATCAATTGCCAGTCAATTGGGTAATAATGTCCAATACGTTTAGTGAATTGTTCAACACCATCTTTAATATATGCATCATGTGCTTTGCCAACCGAAAGTATAGAGAGTTTCAATAAATTTGATTTTGTCAAATTTACTAATTTTGGCTTATTGTATGGTGAATTCTTGTGTATTGGTGTCTCCTAAAGAGAAAGTGTATTTTCCTTTTTTACAATCCCCAACATACAAGCAGGTTCTTTGTGTATTTCCAGTAATTTTTCCTTGTAAAATGGCTACACCTACAGCATTGGTAATGGTATAAATTTTACTTTCACAATCTTCAAAAGTGAAACAAATTTCCAAAATACCATCTTTAACTACTTCAGTTAATGTAAACATAAGTAAGCAATCATTTAGGGGGTGCTAAATTTTTAGCATATATAAATTTAAGGAATATTTTAATTGATTTTTTTAGATTTATGTCTAATAATTATTAATGACACTAATTTGTACTACCTATGTATTTGATGCTGATTTTAATTATCGACCAAATGGCGTCAGTGAATCATAGATAGAATTAATTCTATCTATGTGAAAATCAATGGATTTAAGATAAACTCTGCCTAAATTTGTTTTGTAAAATCAAATCAATTATTACATTATTTTTAATTGATATATGATTTTCGTAGCAAATTAAAAATTGATATAATGGAAGTAAAAGTTTTAGTAGCTGAAGATCATAGTATTGTGAAAATGGGACTTACTGCCATTTTAAATAAATTTAAGGTTAGCTATGTTGGTGAAGCAAACACTTGTAATGATTTAATGACTGAATTAGGGAACCAGACCTACACACATCTTATTTTAGATATTATTTTACCTGATGGTAATTCTTTGGAATATATTGAGACGATTAATGAAAAATATCCTCAATTGTCTATTTTAGTTCATTCAATGCAACCTTTTGAAGTGTATGGTAAAATTATTAACAAGTTTAACTTACATTCCTATTTGCACAAAGGAGCATCTGAAAGTGAAATTAATTATCATCTTGAATTATTTATCAAGAACCAGCCACTTACTATAAAAAAGGGTGTTGAAGATGCCGAAAATCCATTTTCCACATTGGCCGTGAGGGAGTTGGAAATCCTTCACTATTTATTAAATGGGTATAGAACTAAAGAAATTGCCAATTTATTAGGGTTAAAAATGAATACAGTTTCTACTATTAAATCAAATATATTTGACAAAGTAAAAGCAGACTCATTTACGCACTTATTACAATTGGCACATGTACATCAAATCAGTTACTAGCAAATTTTATTGCACAATATTTAGTGCACTTTTACTTTTTTGGTCGCCAAATTCTTTCGCTCAATTGCAATATAATTTTGAGCGGATTAATACTGAAAATGGTTTGCCTACCAATGCCATTAAAGGTTTGAGGTTTGATGAAAAGACTAGATTTTTATGGGTAGCTACCGAGTCGGGTATTGTTAGATACAATGGTCATGGCTTTCAAAATTTTGGAGACTATGAAAAGACAGCAGCTTTAAATGGGCGGATTGTTCTTTTTGAAAAATCTATTAATGGAAAATTATTTGGGAAGTTGATTGATGAGCGTGTCTTTGTGATTAATGAAAATAAAGCCGAAATAGCAACTGACATTAATAAGCTTAGTACCGAAGCAGATTATTTAAGTTATAAATTTAATCTTAATTCTATTTTAAAGGATAAGATTAACATGGACATTGAAACAAGGGACTATAATATTGACAATAATATTTATACAAAAATTGATTTCAAACTTTATAAATTCACTTCTCAAAAATTAGAATTTTTAATTAAGCTACCAAGTGACGAGTCGGGTTTTGTTTTAAATAAACAATTGTTTTTTTTAAGGAAAGATGGCGTTTTTTTCAAAGCAACTGAAGCAGACAGTAATTTTAAATTAGAAAAAATAGCTGACCATGGAAAAAAGTTAGCATATGATGCTAAAAATGCATTCACACAAATTAAGGTGTTTCAAAGTAGCTCACAAGAGACTGCATATTTATTGGCTAGTAATAAATTATATACAATTAGTTATGTCAATGATGAATTAAAACTACACTTAATTACCGATCAATTTCCAACAAATGAATTTGTCAAGTATGTTCAAATAGACAATATAACACATACTATTTATATTGGCACAGATAATAGGGGTTTGATAGTTGGGCGGCCCAAGTACTTTAAACGAGTGATACCTGAAAATGCGATAGAGGGAATTAGTACATCTGCTTATGCTCAATTGCAATTAAGTAATGGAAATATTCAAATTAATACAGGGCAGATATTTGGTACAGCTACTATTCCTACGACTAAAGTTTTTTATCGAAAGTCAGAGCCTGGAACTTTTATATCCAAAGATAGTATTCTATTTATGACCAATTCGGATGGTATTGTAGCGTATGATTTAAAAAAAAATAAGATCATTAATATAGCTAATAATATTTCATATAACAGAAATACATTCGTCGAGGTTAACCATAAAATATATTCCTTTAATGAAAAAGGGATTGCAATTAAAAATAATCAATGGGACTATTTATTATTATTTAAAAAAATGCCATTTAGTTTTATTGTTTATGGTTTGCAGCAAATAAATGAAAATGAAATACTTGCTGCTACTACGGATGGATTATATAAGTACAATTTAAAGAAAAATACTTTTGTATTATTTTATAAGGATAATGAAAATGCAAATTTTAGGACTATTTATAATTTAAATGATTATTATTTAATTGGGACATATGGAGGAGGCGTTTATATGTATTATAAGGACAGTATTAAAAAATTGCCTTTAGATCAAAATAAGTATTTAAATTATACACATTGTTTTCTTCAGGATAAGAATAAGAATGTATGGGCAAGTACTAATAAGGGTCTATTTATGTCGCCAGCCCATTCATTAATTGATTTTTGGAATAAAGGTCCTGGTAATATTAAATTTAGATATTTTGGAAAGTCGGAAGGTATTGATGAGTTAGAAATGAATGGCGGATGTACACCTTGTGCAATCAAATTACAAAATGGTAATTTTTCTTTTCCAGGTATTGATGGATTAATTCAATTTAATCCAGATAGTTTGCCATATGTTATAATACATCCCAAGGTTTATTTAGATAAGTTTTTGGTGGATGGAAGATCAATTAATACAAATGCCCTTAAAAATGAATTGCCTTCCACTATTAAAAATATTGAATTGCAATTGGGGATTTCAGGTATGTTATCTCAGGAAAATATCATGTTAGAGTATAAGTTTGATGATGATGCCTGGATGCGATTAAATGTTAAAAGTCCAATTATAAAATATTCCAATCCTAGATATGGATCCCACAAAGTTAGTATCAGATTGAGAAATACTATCGATAACAAATGGGTGCAAGAGGAATATTTTTTTATTATTAGATATCCATGGACACTACATCCAATAATGTATTTAGTTTATTTATTATTATCCATTGGTTTAGTATTATTATATATCCGTTTTAAAACCATTATATATCAAAGAAGACAAAAGATATTGGAACAGGAAGTGGATGCAAAAACTGCTACACTGAATACTTTAAATGAAAATTTAGTAAAAAGAAATCAGGCAAAGGATCACGTAATAGCAATTATGAATCATGATATATTAACACCTTTAAAATATTTGCATATTACTGCTAAGAATATTGCTGATATTTCGCAAGAGCAAAATGTAAAATCATCAATAACACAAATAGCAAGGACATCTAAAGAGTTGGAATACCTTACTTCAAATATGCTAAATTGGGTTAAATTTGAAAGTGTTGAATATTTTCCAAAAAAGCAACCGGTAAATTTACATGACTTGGTAAAAGATTTAGTTGAATTTGTACAACCTTTTAAGCAAAATGATAATGTTGAAATTATAAACAATGTGCCAGTTGGGCTTATCATACAAAATTGGGGTGACACTTTAAGAGTATTATTATATAATTTAATTGTAAATAGTATTAATCATACTAAGTTTGGTAGGATTGAAATAGCATATGAACAAAATTCAATTGCTTATCAAATTATAGTTAAGGATACTGGTATTGGCATGAATGCATCCATGGTACAGTATTTATTAAGTGGCAAGCGAAAAGATGAACTTGAACAAATTCCAAAATTCAAAAAAGGAAATGGTGTTGGTTTTCAAATTATTAGAAATATTTTACAATTAATGAAGGCTCAACTTACAATCGATAGCAAGATAAATGTCGGTACTGTAGTAGTTATCAATTTCGATTTAGCTTAGAAACCTAGCATCAAACTTGCCATTTATTCTATATTCTTAATTATATATAGAATTAAATCTTGAAATGTTGAAAAGTTCATAGAATATTATCGTATAAATAGAAGTTATTCTATTTGCAGTCCTTGCAATAAATGGGAATTTTGTACGTTCCAAAAATCCCATCTAGATGATAAAGAATTGCGTATTGAGTGCTTGTAGAATTAGAACTATTTTATTATTAGTATTATTTCAATTTATAAGTTTTTTTGCGAGTGCGCAATGTAGTTTGAGTGACTATGTATTTACAAAGTCAACGGGAACTTTTACACCTATTTCGGGATCTACCAAATTACCTGTTGTAGTTGCTGATGATGCGTCGTCTACTGCACAACCCATTGGTTTTCAATTTTTCTATGCAGGAAGAGTTTACGACAACTTTTACATGAATAGCAACGGTTATATTGCTTTAGTGAATGGGGTGAATACTGCTTCGCCTGTAACTGCTAATATAAGAAACACTGCAAATTCAAATACATTTGGAAGTAATCCAATACTTTTTCCTTTATTCGGCGATTTAGCAGCTGCTACAACTACAACGCCTGCAGGAGATGCTGCTTATATTTTAGAAGGCACTGCGCCAAATCGTGTGTTAACTATTCAATGGTTAAACTGGAAATGGGGTTGGAGTGCCACTGCTCCTTCAGTTAGTTTCCAAGCTAAAATTTATGAGGGAACCAATAAAATTGAATACGTTTATAAGCCTGGAACAGTTGCGCCAAACTTACCTGTTTCCATAGGTATGTCGGCTCCAACTTCTGCGAATGCAGCTTCCTATTTGTCAGCCAATGCACTTTCTACTACTGCGACAGTAAGTGGTTCTGTTTTCACTACTACTATTCAACCGGCTTCAGTTGTGGATGGATTAACCTATACTTTTACACCACCAGCTCAAGCGGTTACAATTACCCAACAACCTGCCGCTGGTGCAGTTTTTAAAACAGGAGATTCGCCAATAACAATTACAACAGCTGCTACTGCTTCTTCAGCACTTAGTTATCAATGGCAACAAAGTGCCGACAATGGAGTTACTTGGACCAATGTTGTAAATAATGCAACATTCTCTAATGCGACTACGGCTAGTATGTCTATTACTAATCCAGCATCTACTTTACATAAATATTTATATCGTTGTCAAATAACAGCCGCCTCCAGTTCATGTCCCAATTATACCTCTAATTTCACATTGGGTATATATCAAGGCTATACTGTCATCAATGACCTTGGTGGTGTCGCACAATCACCTCTTAATGATTTGAGAATTAGTATTGGAGCAGGTGGGCAAATTCAAGTGAAAAGAAATAATCAAACTCAGGTTTTTGATTACAATTATGCAGATGCAGCGACAACTCCAGTTAATAGGTTATTCAACGGAGTTTTCTTAACGGTTGGTACTACTGTTTTTGGACCATCGAATACTCCTGCTACAAATGCAACAACGGTTACTCCTTTCGTGACAGTTTCACATAC
>CANCEU010000013.1 GCA_947375185.1 Chitinophagaceae bacterium | reverse complement strand
TGAAAGGTGGACAAGTAGTTCCTGGTAATGTAATGAATGTAACTTTAAGTTGCGACCACCGTGTAGTGGATGGTGCAACAGGAGCTGCGTTTTTACAAACTTTAAAGAGTTTATTAGAAGAGCCTTTGAGAATGTTAGCGTAAAAATTTGCCCTTATTAAAATTTAAGGACTGTTTGATTTCCTACACATCATATGCTCTTGCGTCTTCTTAATTTTTCGAGGGACCCCATAAACGGGCTCCTCGGTTCATTATGTAAAAAATATAAAAAAAAGCCCCAAAATTATTTGGGGCTTTTTTTTATGGAATCATTTTCAAAAGTGGCTAATCCATATCGCATCCAATGGGTGCGCCAGGTGCGATAGTTACTGGTTTTGGTAAAGTAATTGTACCTGGATTTTTAATTCGTTCAATAGCAAAATCGTATTGTGCTTTGTGCACTAAATCTGTTTTGCTAAGACTTTCTAATTTTATTTTTAATTGATGTAAACGATCATTGCAAATACTTCGTACTTCGTAATTGGCATCTGCGCTTTGGTGCACTCCAATTAACCAAGTTAGTACCTGTTGCCCAGTTTGCATATGAACGTTGCCTTCTAATCCTGCCGGTATTTTAGCATACCATGTGTTTTTTAAAATGGCATCCACTACATTGTCAAATCCAATAGTGTTGGCTCTTGCTTTATTTTGCACCAATCTATTTGCTCTTTCTACATTAAACAAGAAACCTAATTCATAATCAGCTAATGCTTCTGCCGCACTTAGTGCATCAAAGCTCATGCCTGTTCTTTTGTCAAATAATTCTCCAACTCCATAATACATGGGTGGGCGAGGAGGTATTAATGCTAAAATATTTTCAGGAATGGTAAGTGTGCTAGCTGATAAACAATTTACTGCAGCATCTAATGCTTTTTGTTGTACTGCATTTGAAAGGATAGTTGGCTTGATTTGATTTTGATCGCCTCTTACACTATAGTTGTAATTTATGCCGCCAATTAATTTAGTAACTGCTTCTAATTGATATCGATGGTAATTATAGGCAGGCACTAAAACATCTTCTAATTTAGTAAGTGGTGTGCCGTTTTGAATTGCTTCTTCTCCAAATTGAGCAATTGCTTTTTTACGAACTGCTAATGTTTGCTCAAGTCCTTTTACTGCATCACCTTGATTGTCCCATAAGTGTGCATAAGGATGAAAGCCACTAGCCGCGCGCGCATCAGCATCTGCAATAAATAATAATCCATTTTTAGAATTCTCCTCTAATAGTTTATTAAGTGCAGCTGCTTCATTGGTGCCAGCTGGGAAATCCTGATATCCATAGATGATAGCCCTTTTATCCCAAGCTCCAATTTCATTAGTATAAACTTTTGAAAAATCAATATCTCCTTTTTCATTAACAAAAATATTAGGATGCGGATAATCCATAACCGATGCTCTATCATTATAGCTTGAAGCATAATTGTGTTGTAATCCTAAAGTATGCCCCACTTCATGTGCAGCTAATTGTCTTAATCTTTGTATTGCGGCAGTTCTCATTTTATCTGAAACGGGTTTACCATTTATGTAAGGAGAAAGCAGAGATGTGAAAATTAAGTAATCCTGTCTTACCCTTAAGGAACCCAAAGTAACTTGACCTTTGATAATTTCACCTGTTCTAGGGTCTGTAATACTCATTCCATAACTCCATCCGCGGGTAGATCGATGTACCCAATTAATCATATTGTAACGAATGTCCATAGGATCGGCACTGTCTGGCAATATCTTTACTTGAAAAGCATTTTTATATCCAGCTGCTTCAAATGCTTGATTCCACCAAGTTGCACCTTCAAGCAAAGCAGAACGAATTGGCTCGGGGGTTCCATTATCTAAGTAATAAATAATTGGTTTCACTGCTTCACTTAATGCAGCATTTGGTTCTTTCTTTTGTAATCTGTGACGATTAATTATCATTTTTTCGATTGGTTCACTAATGTCACTTCCATAATCATAATAGCTTGTACCAAAGTAGCCACTTCGTACATCATAGTTTCTTGCATGATAATTTGGATCGGGAAGTTCAACGAAGCTATGGTGCATACGAACCGTTATCGCCTCACTAGATGGTGTTACTGAATTCACTAATCTTCCGGCATCTCCTCCGCCCACAAACGTAAGAGTGGCCTCCATTTCAGTATTTTTAGGGAAGTTTTTTGTGTTTGCAATATAAATTGCAGAGCGACCTTCGTTTAGCGAGTAAGTGCCTTGTCTCATTTTTCTTATCTTATCTGCAACTCCATGTGCGTCTCTTAATAAAAATGAAGTGGCATCTACTAAAGCAATAGCATGTTTAGTTCCATTTGAGGAATCAATGCCTTCCGCTTCCACATTAAAACTAAATAGGATAGATTGAGCAAAAGATTCGTTTACCGCTTTTTGTTCTCTAGGGTCATTTGTTATTGCACGAAAATTATAGTTAGGCTGAGTGAGTAATATTTTTTTTCCAACTCTTTGAAAATAAACAATTCTAGATCCACCAATTTGTCCTCTGTCAAGTCCAATATCATTAGAGCCCAGACCGGCAGGCAAGGAGTTGACATATAAAAATGGTGCTTCTAATTTATCAATGGCTAAATATACTTTACCATTAGTAGCATCCCACCAATAATTAAAGTATCCTTTATGATATTCTAAATTTTTTGTTTTATCCCCAAAGCTATTTGTTTGTGCATCGCTGTTTTTTTGTGCGCAAATTGCTAAAGATAAAAATAAAATACGCAGTACTACATTTCGCATAAAATATGGTTTAGTGTAAAAATAAAAAATCCCGCTTTATAAGGCGGGATTTTATGATAAGTAATTTTACTATGCTGTTGGATTCGTATCGCTAGTTGGTTCAGCAAAAAGTGTTTGAGGAACTGCTTCTACAACTACAGGAGTAGGAGCGGTTGCTGGAGCTACTTTTTTAGCTGCTTTCTTTTTTGCTACTGGTTTTTTAGCAACTACTTTTTTAGCTGCAGGCTTAGTTGCTTTTTTAGGAGCTACTGCTTTTTTTGCTACCGGTTTTTTTGCTACTACTTTTTTAGCTGCAGGCTTAGTTGCTTTTTTAGGGGCTACTACTTTTTTCGCTACTGCTTTTTTTGCTGCTGGTTTTGCTGCTTTTTTAGGAGCTACTTTTTTTGCTGGAGCTGCTTTTTTCTTGCTTGACTTTGCCATGATGGTATTTTAATTTAGTTAGTAAGTATATTTTTATAAAATTACATCGTTTTATTGACACAAAATAAAATCTATTTATTTTTTTAATTATAGTTTTGTGAAATGAAAACGCCAATAACCTTAGTATTAGGGGCTTCGCCTAATCCAGATAGATATAGCTTCTTAGCAACAAATTTGTTGCATGAAAAAAAATACCAAGTGTATCCATTCGGAATTAAGAAGGGACAAATAGGTGATTTGGCAATTCTTAACGAATGGCCAAAAGATGAAGTCATTGATACTGTTACCCTTTATGTAGGTCCAGCTGGGCAAGTGGAATATTATGACGCAATTTTAGCATTATCTCCTAGGCGCATTATTTTTAACCCAGGTACCGAAAACCCTGATTTACAAGCATTAGCGATATCAAAAGGTATTGAAACTATCGAGGCTTGCACGCTAGTGATGTTAAAAACTGGGCAATACTAATTAATATATTTCACTGACCTTTCATTTTTAAGCTATTCTTTCCACTTACCCCATCCACTTTTATCTAGGCATCGATATTGAATTGCCTCGCTAATATGCATCAAACGTATCGATTTGGATGATTCTAAATCAGCTATTGTCCTAGCTACCCGAAGTATTCTGTCATGCGCGCGCGCACTTAATTGAAATTCTTCCATCGCTTTTTGGAGTAATTTACTTGCATCTTCATTTAGCATGCAATAAGCTTTTAATTGAATTGGATGCATTTGAGCATTTGTCTTCGTAAGTGGAACCTGTTGGAATCGCTTGCTTTGAATGGATCTAGCATTTAATACTGCTTGTCTAATTTCATGAACAGTTCTTGATGGAGCTGTTGAATGTAATGTTGAATAAGGTACAGGGGCCAACTCAACATGTAGGTCAATTCGGTCAAGTAAAGGGCCAGAAATTTTATGAAGGTATTTTTGAATGGCCGTTATGCTGCAAATACATGCTTTAGTTGGATGGTTGTAAAATCCACATGGACATGGGTTCATAGCAGCTATAAGCATGAATCTAGAAGGAAAACTTAGATTCATTTTTGATCTTGAAATATGTACTATTCCTTCTTCCATAGGTTGCCTTAACACTTCAATCACGCTTCTCTTAAACTCAGGAAGCTCATCTAAAAAGAGCACCCCATTATGTGCCAATGAAATTTCTCCTGGCTGTGGGTAGCTACCACCTCCAATCAAAGCGATGTCTGAAATGGTATGATGAGGTTGTCTAAATGGTCGATCCATTTGCAATTCATTTAAAACACTTCCCTTGCCAGATACGCTATATATTTGAGTAGTTTCAATAGCTTCTTTTTTGGAAAGTGGAGGCAATATAGAGACAATACTTTTAGCGAGCATCGTTTTTCCTGCACCTGGCGGACCAATCATGATTAAGTTATGCCCACCTGCGCTAGCAATTTCGATTGCTCTTTTTCCATGTAATTGTCCTTTAACATCATCTAATGTTGGTAATGCGCTATTGCTTGGATAGGTAGTAAGGGGACTTGTTGATTTATATATATCCTGTGATTGTAAACTTCCTTCCTTTATAAAACGAACTACCTCCATTAAATGTCTAAAACCAAAAATAGCGATACCTTCTATGATGGAGGCTTCTTGCACATTTTCAATTGGAATAATTAATGCGAGCAGTCCTTCCGATTTTGCTTTTATGGCCATTGCCAAAGCGCCTTTAATGGGATTGATTAATCCATCTAGGCCTAATTCACCCATTATGAGTAATTGGTGTAATGGAAAAGAAGTTTCTAATTGTTCTGACGCTGCAATGAGTCCAATGGCAATGGGTAAGTCAAATGCGGTTCCTGTTTTTCTCAAATCGGCAGGTGATAAATTGATTAACACTTTTGTTCTAGGCATGTGAAATCCATTTGCCTTAATCGCACTTTCGGTTCGGTCCAAGCTTTCTTTAATGGCACTATCTGGAAGTCCAACAATTCCATAGCCCTGCCCCATGCTTACATTAATTTCTACAGTTATTAGGGTGGCTTCAATGCCAATTAAGGCACTTCCTTTGATTTTAATGAGCATATTTTTTGCCCATAATCTAGTAGATAATTATGTAGAAATTGGCCGTATAAATACTTTAAAGTGCATTTAGTAAATCCACAACACCTTCTCTTTCTAAAATAAGGTATCCAATACGGTCCTGACTGATGCCGGGTGTAAGGTGATATTGAAAATGAAGTTGCTTCTCCTTTACCGAGGTTTCAAAATAGCTAAATTGAATATTATTGTATTTTGTGAGGCCCTCGCTAATTTCATACAAATGAGTAGATAAAATAAAAATACTACTTCTTAATTTTTGTAAGCCTTCAATTACTTGGGTGCTACATTTCATTGCGTCTAAAATATTAGTGCCTTTAAAAAGTTCATCAATTAAAACGCAGTTTTTTTTGCCGTCGTTTATTTTAAGTACGGTGTTCTTAATTCTTTGGACTTCATTATAAAAATAACTTTCTCCTTTTACTACATTATCGGCAATATTTAAATTGGTTATAAGCCCATCCATAACCGTGAGCGTAATGGATTTAGCTGGAGCACCTATTCCAATGTGAGATAGGTATACCACAATCCCTATTGTTTTGATAAAGGTACTTTTGCCAGCCATATTTGCACCTGTTAAAAATAAGAAATTATGATCAGGAGAAAGTGTAAGGTCATTACCAATGGCATGCTGCACTAATGGGTGTACTGCATGCGTTACTGATAAATACGGTTTTGTATCATCGACCCAACTTGGGAATGTAAATTGATAATTGCTATGCGCTTTTGCCAAACTATACAAAGCATCTAAATCATAAAAATAATCTAAAAGGGATCTAATATTATTTTTAAAATTGTAAATAAAAAAATAAGCAAGATTTAATATTTGCTGGGGGCTTGTAGTCTTATATTGTTGATCTATTGATGCAAGCATTGGGTGCGTAACTAATTTGTTAATGTTCGCAACCATTTTTTCAATAACAGGATTTCCATTTTCTTTTTCGAATGATTCAACCCACTCCTTTAAACTTTGAATAAAAATAACAAGGTGTTCCACCGAATATTTTAACAAGGAGAAGTCGGCTTTGTTCCAAAACTGGTACCAATAGGCTCCCGTATAACTTATTTGTGTTGGAATACTTTTAAAACTTGTTTCAAAAAATTTTTCAATAATCAAACAGGTTCCATTGGAAATTTTCATAGCATCTACTAGGGCTATGTTATGTATAAATGATTGTATAGCCTGTTGACGATGTTCAATTAAACTAAGAGATCCCAATGGCTGATGAAGGTAATGGTCTAAATATGCTTTACCTCCGTTGGTTTTGCAAAAGTTTAAATGGCTTGCTAATCCAATATATTCTCCATTGTCGAATAGCCCAATGTCCTGCAGTGTAATTTTATCAACTTGCATAATACAATGTATTTTAAATAGGACTAGTCTCTATTAAATTGAAGCCTTGCGCCTTTTTTTGCTTCGTTGAAATTTCCTAAATGATAGGCTAAATGACCATTAATAAAAGTGCTATTTACTTGATATGGAAATGTCGAGTTTTCTAATGGACTCCAACCACATTTGTACAATATATTATCTTTGGTAATAGTATACGGTGTTTCCTTTACTAAAACTAAGTCAGCAAAATAACCTTCTCTTATAAAGCCTCGGTCTTTAATTTGAAAACAAGTAGCAACAGCATGACTCATTTTTTCCACAACCTTCTCCATACTAATTTTGCCCTCTTTTACATATTTCAACATCAACATTAATGAATGTTGAACAAGGGGAAGTCCAGCATGCGCATAAATATAATCTTCCTGTTTTTCTTCCCAGGTATGCGGCGCGTGATCAGTTGCAATAATATCTAACCTGTCATCTAATAATCCTTCCCATAAAGCTTTCTTATTTTCAGGTGCTTTAATGGCAGGGTTACACTTAATTAAATTACCCAAACTTGCGTAGTCGTCTGATGTAAAATGTAAATGATGTACACAAACTTCAGCTGTAATGCGTTTGTCAGCAAGTGGGCGAAGGTTGGAGAATAATTGTAATTCTTTAGCAGTGCTTATGTGAAGAATATGCAGTCTTGTATCAAATTTTTGTGCCAATTGAATTGCTTTCCAAGAAGATTCAAAACAAGCTTCTTCATTTCGAATGATTGGGTGATCACTTGGTTCTAGCTTTGATTTGATGGCTTCTAATTCGGCTTTATTCTTTTTAATAATACTTTCTTCCTCACAATGAGTTGCAATCAATAATTCAGACTTACTAAAAATGTTTTCTAAAATAAGAGGGTTGTCCACTAATAAATTCCCTGTAGAAGATCCCATGAAAATTTTTACGCCACATACATCCTTCTTTTTGTCATTTGTTCTTAATACTTCTTCTAAATTTTCCTGTGAAGTGCCCATGAAAAATGAATAATTTGCTAAAGATGTTTCAGCACCAATTGCATATTTAGCTTCCAATAATTCTTGAGCGAAAGTGGGAGGGTTGGTGTTAGGCATTTCCATAAAACTTGTTACACCTCCTGCTACAGCTGCCTTTGCTTCGGTATATATATTCGCTTTATGTGTTAAGCCTGGTTCTCTAAAGTGTACTTGGTCGTCAATTGCGCCTGGTAATAAATATTGACCTTCGCCATTAATTTCAGTAACATTCAAAGGGGTGCTAATATTGGAGGCTATCTTTTCAATTCTACCATTTAAAATAAGCACATCGCCAAGGATGCTTTTGCCTTCATTAACGATTGTGGTATTTTTTATGATGTAGCCCTGCATGGTATTAGTTCTCGATATGTATTGTGAAGTAAATAAAATTAGAAGTGATTTTGTCTAAACTTGTTACAAGTGGAAATTTGGGGTCACTGATTTTTCTCAAATCTTTCAGTCCGTAACTAAATTTAACTTCAGGAGATATAGTTGCGTACCTTAAATAAAAGCTAGTCCCTAATCCAATCTCATAAGCCATGTCGGTGCCTTTAATAATATTTGGATAAGATTGTGTAGTATTGATTGTAGCGGACTTTTCCGAACCCAAGTCAAATCCAAATTTTATGCCAGTGATTAAATAATGACGCATAATATCGGGGTATCTAAATGCATTATATCTATCTGATTGTATTTTAATACCTACCGGTAAATCAATAATTACAGATGGTATAGAATAAGTTTGTGTATTAGGTATAGTTAAAGGGCCTGAAGATAAAGAGGTATAACCAAATACATTTCTATTTCCAGAAATTAAAAGGGTAGGGTTTGTTCTTAATAAAAAATGGTTTGTCAATTTTAAAGTACCACTAAGTCCTAAATTAATATACATGGTTTGTATAGGTGTAATAGTGTTAACTGCGCCACTTGGAGGCACTAAAAAGTTAGTACTTCTCTTAAATGATAAAAAGCTATTGCTCATACCCAAGCTCATTCCTAAATAATAAGGTAGGTCGTCATGATCGGGTTGAAATACTTCATCAGTCTGAGAAAATGCAGCAGAGGCAAATCCTAAAAATACGATTAAAATAATTATTTGCTTCCGCAATAGATACTGCATATTCCTAAACTTAATTTTTGTTGAGACACTTGTTTAAATCCAGCTCTTTCAAAAGTAGTCAAAAAGGCGTTTCCTTCGGGAAAAGCAATCACACTTTTATTTAAGTAAGCATAGGCTTCCTTGTTTCCAGAGAAGATTTTGCCAACTGTTGGGGTTATCCAATTCATATATAAGCTATAAATGGGCTTAAAAAGCTTATTGGTAGGCTGGGAAAATTCTAATATTACTAATTTGCTTTCAGGCTTTAAGACTCTATATATTTCCTTTAATCCTTTTTCAAGGTCGGCGAAATTTCTTACACCAAAAGCAACCATTGCTCCATCAAATTGTGCCTCAGAAAATGGAATTTCAGTACTGTCTCCATAGACCAATTCAATTGTATTGGAAAGGCCCTTTTCTTCAATTTTAATACGGCCATATTGCATCATTCCTTCTGAAATATCCATCCCTGTTATTTTTTCGGGATGAATGCGCTTGTTGGCCATTAATGCCATATCAGCGGTCCCAGTAGCAATATCTAATAAATGTTTTAGGGATTTGTTGCCAAATTGTGCAATTGCCTTTTTTCTCCATCCCTGGTCAATGCCTAAACTTAAAAATCGGTTTAAGAAATCGTATCTTTTTGCAATAGAATTAAACATACTTGCAACCTGATCTTTCTTTCCTGCATCACTCCCGGCATAGGGAACAATTTTATCGTGTTCGAATTGGCTCATACTGCAAAGATATTGATTTTGTGGGTTATCTTCGTGCCACATGAGAGCTAGGATTTATAAATCTACAGGCAGTTGGTACACCGCTAAATCGGAGGAGGGATTGTTTTATCAGGCACGCATAAAAGGGGTGATAAAATTAGACAATCGTACTTCGACCAATCCAATTGCTGTTGGTGATTGGGTGACCTGTGAAATGGAAGCAGATCAGCCTACTATCATGATTTCTGATATTTTAGATAGGGATAATTATGTTGCCCGACAATCGCCACATAATAAAAGACAGCAGCATATTATTGCTTCAAATTTAGATCAATCTATTTTGCTTGCTACATTAAAGTCCCCGAAAACTTCTCAAGGCTTTATTGATCGATTTTTAATTTCCTGTGAAGCATTTCATATTTCAGCGATTATTGTTTTTAATAAGTCGGACATATACGGTGAAAAAGAAATGGACATTTATGAAATGATGAAGGAAATGTATGAAGCCATTGGATACCAGGTATTTTTAATTAGTATCGAAAAAGAAATTGGCTTAACGCCCATTAAAGAATTATTATTGAATAAAACAACTTTAGTGAGTGGCCACAGCGGAGTAGGCAAGTCATCATTTATTAATTACTTATTCCCTGATTTAGATATTGACACTCAGGAAGTGAGCGAATGGAGTGGCAAAGGAATGCATACAACCACATTTGCTCAGATGTATGATTTGCCATCAGGTGGAGCTGTGATAGATACACCAGGTATGCGTGAATTAGGGTTGGTGAATTTAGAGAAGGAAGTATTGGCGCAATATTTTCCAGAGATGCGTGAAAAAATGAGCGGGTGTCAATTTAATAATTGTCAACATATTAATGAGCCTGGTTGTGCTGTGAAAGCTGCAGTAGAAAAAGGTTTAATTACGGAAGCGCGTTTTTTTAGTTATGTAGATTTATGGCATGGCATTGAGACCTACAAGTACTAGTCAGTTTTTTGGAATTATTATTTAGGAATTATTTATTCGGAGCCTCGTTTGCATGGTCAAACCAACCAGCATATTTTACATAATTATTAGAGATACGATTTATTTCTCCGTTGATTAATTCCTCGCTCACCATTTTAACTTTTTTTGCGGGAACCCCTGCGTAAATACTACCCGCTTCCACAATCGTGCCTTCTAATACTACTGCCCCTGCAGCAATAATAGCGTTTGAGTGTACAACACAAGCATCCATTACAATACTTCCCATGCCAATTAATACATTATCATGAATCGTGCACCCATGTACCATTGCGTTGTGGCCAATGGAAACATTGTTGCCAATATTTGTTGGGTGCTTTAAATAGGTGCAATGAATAATAGCTCCATCTTGTATATTTACTTTGTTGCCCATTTTAATGTAATGCACATCTCCTCTTATCACTGCATTAAACCAAATGGAACATTCGTCGCCCATCACCACATCTCCTACAATGGTTGCATTGGGCGCTACAAAACAATTTTCACCAAAATTGGGTTCTTTTCCTTGAACTGCTAGTATGGTTGCCATAAAAATGCGACTTTTGTACTGCAAATTACGCTGAATGGCAACAATAAACAATAGACAACTCTTTTTTCAACACTTAGCACAGACATCCGATAAGCCAATTGGAATTGAAGTGGCCACTGCTAATGGTATTTATATACATGATGTTGATGGCAAAGCATTCATAGATATGATTTCTGGATTTAGTGTTTGTAATATAGGTCATAGTCATCCTGCAGTAGTTCATGCAATTAAAGAACAGGTAGATAAATACATGCATGTAATTGTATACGGTGAATTTGTACAAGCCCCTCAAGTGCAATATGCAAAAGCAATTACAGCGGTCTTGCCTGAAAATTTAAATGCTGTTTACTTTACCAATAGTGGTGCTGAAGCAACTGAAGGCGCTATGAAATTGGCAAAGCGGGTAACAGGTCGTACAAAAATTGTTTCATTCAAGGGCGCTTACCATGGTAGTACACAGGGCGCATTGAGTGTAATGGGTGACGAATATTTTAAAAATGCTTTTAGGCCATTACTTCCTGATATTTTGCAATTGCGTTATAATAATTTGGATGACATTGAATTGATTGATGATACGGTGGCTTGTGTATTGGTTGAATTGGTTCAAGCCGAAACGGGAATTACACCTGCAAATAAAGAATGGGTTGAAGCATTGAAAAAGAAATGCGATTCTTTATGCGCACTATTAATTGTGGATGAAATTCAATCTGGTTTTGGACGCACTGGAACACTATTTGCATTTGAACAATATGGAATTATTCCAGACGTATTATTGGTTGGAAAAGCATTAGGGGGAGGGCTTCCATTAGGAGCATTTATTGCGTCAACTAAAATGATGTCTGCACTCACCGAAAACCCTGTATTGGGCCATATCACTACCTTTGGGGGTAATCCAGTTTCTTGTGCTGCAGGGTTAGCAGCCTTGACTGTTTTATATAATAGTGGATGGATTGAAGCAGTGAAAGAAAAAGAAAACTATTTACTTACGCATTTACATCATCCAGCTATTTTACATCGCAATCATTGTGGCTTATGGATGTCTTTGCAATTTGAATCGGCGGAGTTGACTAAAAAAATTGCAGCAGCTTGTATTGAAAATGGAATTATAACAGATTGGTTTTTATTTGCAGAGGATCGAATTCGAATTGCGCCACCACTTTGCATTACGATTGATGAAATCATTGTAGCAATAGAAAAAATAATTTCGAGTATCCATCAGGCTAGCAGTAAATAATTAATTAGCAGTCGCCTGTACGGCAATATTGACGATATAATGCTTCGTACTGTGGAATGATATTGGCAATATCAAAATGTTTAGCTTGTTTTAATGCATGTTTTTTGAATGCCTTTAACTTTTCCTCGTCTTGTAAAAGTTCAATGGCTTTTTCGCTCATTGTTTTGGTATCACCAACAGGTGCTGTGTATCCTGTAACGCCATCAATATTAACTTCGGCTAATCCTCCGGCGTCCGAGCTAATTACTACGGCGCTCGCAGCCATTGCTTCTAATGCAGCTAATCCAAAACTTTCATATTCCGAAGGCAGCAAGAAAATATCACTCACTGCTAAAATTTCTTCCATTTGCTCTTGCTTTCCTAAAAAACGAACATCGGCTTCAATACCAAACTGTCTTGCTAAGTCTTCGGCAATTGGACGCTCTGGTCCGTCACCTACCATTAATAATTTTGCCGGAGTTGCAGCGTGAATGTTTTTAAATATTTCCATCACGTCATCTATTCTTTTTATTTTTCTAAAGTTGGATGCGTGTACAATTATTTTTTCTCCATTAGGTGCAATCACTTGTCTAAAAGCTGCTACTGGTTTTTTATCATAACGGTGTAAGTCCACAAAGTTATTGATGACTTGAATGTTTTTACGAATATCAAAATGCTTTAAAGTTTCTTCCTTTAAATTTTCAGATACTGCAGTAATTGCATCACTCTCATTGATAGAAAAAGTTACAACGGGTTCGTAGGTTTTATCTCTACCCACCAATGTAATATCGGTTCCATGCAATGTTGTAATCACTGGCACAGACCTGCCTGTTTTTTGTTTGATGATTTGTTTAGCCGTATATGCAGCTGAGGCATGTGGAATGGCATAGTGTGCATGAATTAAATCCAAATCGTGGTTTAAAATTACATCTACCATGGTACTTGCTAAAGCCAATTCGTATGGAGGATAATCAAATAAAGGATAAGTTGGAACCCTTACTTCATGATAAAATATATTGGCATGGAAGCCATTTAAACGAACGGGTTGTTGGTAGGTAATAAAATGAATTTCATGCCCTTTTTCGGCTAATGCTTTTCCAAGCTCAGTTGCTAAAACCCCACTTCCTCCAAATGTTGGATAACAAACAATACCAATCTTCATTTTACTTAAGTTGAATATGCAATTAACAACTAAATATCCGATAAAGTTTAATTATATTTAAGAATTATTTGAATGTTAAAATAACAACTTATGCGTCGATTATTAGTACTGGTTTTTTGTTTGCCATTTATTGCGCAAGCTCAAGTGAATCAAGATAGTATTATGATTAAAAAAATGTCAGATGAAATCATGTCCAATGGAAAGGCTTATGATTTATTAAGAGAGCTGACTAAAAAAATAGGAGGCCGTTTGGCAGGTTCACCGCAGCAACAAAATGCGGCTGTGTGGGGTAAGCGAAATATGGAAGCATTTAGTCCAGATAAAGTGTATTTGCAGCCATGTAAAACACCTAGCTGGCAAAGAGGGGGCAAGGATTTCGCAGCTATTGTTGGTGTTAATGGCAAACCAACAATTCAAAAATTAGAAGTGTTGGCATTAGGAAATTCATTAGGGAGTAATGGCCTAATTGAAGCGGATGTTTTAGCCGTTGCCAATTTTGATGAATTGGAAAAAAGAAAAGAGGAAGTAAAAGGGAAGATTGTTTATTTTAATAGTGAATTTGATCCAACCCTTGTACAAACGTTTAAAGCGTATGGTGCATCTGGCGTTTATAGAAGATCAGGGCCAAGTCGTGCAGCAAAATATGGTGCAATTGGAGTGATGATTCATTCTTTAAGCTCAGCACCGGATAATGCACCACATACTGGCGCCATGGTGTATGACGATGCGCAACCAAAAATTCCTGCAATTGCATTAGGGCCTAATGACGCAAAGGCTTTGTATGCACAAGCTAAAAAAGGAACGGTTCGTGTACAGATGCAAACTTATGGTTTCTTTTTACCAGATGCAGATGAAAATAATGTGGTTGCTGAATTAAAAGGCACTGAGCATCCGGAAGAAATTATAACCATCGGTGGACACTTAGATAGCTGGGATGTAAATGAAGGAGCACATGATGATGGTGCAGGTGTAGTGCATAGTATGGAAGTATTGCGTACTATGAAAGCATTGAACTATCAACCAAAACACACCATTCGATTTGTTTTGTTTGCGAATGAAGAAAATGGTGGAAAGGGTGGCGCTAAATATGCTGAACTTGCAAAGTCGAATAAAGAAAAACATATACTTGCTTTAGAAAGCGATGAGGGTGGCTTTACACCAAGATCTATTGCAATTACTTGTTCTCCTGCTCAATTTGCGCGCTTTCAACAATGGACTTCATTGTTGAAACCTTATGGGACCGAAGTTACAGCTGGTGGTGGTGGAGCAGATATTGGACCGCTCACTAGTTACGATAAAAATATTATCATGTCAAGTATGATTCCAGATAGTCAACGCTACTTTGATATTCATCACGCAAAAACAGATGTATTTGAAAATGTAAATAAGCGTGAATTATTATTAGGCGCTGTGAATATTGCAGCCTTCATTTATTTAGTAGATCAACACGGAGTGAATCCGTAGTTTGTTTTCACATCAGTCGCTTTGCGACTTCTTAGGTGGCTTTGAAAAAATTAAGAGGACGCGAAAGCGTCTGATGTGTAGAAAAGTAATAAAAAAGCCCTTAAATTTTAATTAAGGTAAAGTAAATCAAAGCCACCGTTTATGGGTGGTTTTGAAAAAATCAAAAGAGAAAAATAGAAAAGCCCTTAAATTTTAATTAAGGGCTTTTCTATTTTTAACGAGACAAGTTCATGGAACGCTCTTTGTACAAGGTTCTGAAGTAAGGATCGCGTAAGTCTTTAATAAATCGAATGGCTTCTCCTGTACTCTTCATTTCTGGTCCTAATTCTTTATTGACGCCAGGGAATTTTTCGAAGCTAAATACAGGTTCTTTAATAGCGAATCCATCTAGTTTTTTCTCCATCGTAAAGTCGGTAAGCTTTGCTGAGCCTAACATTACTTTTGTTGCAATATTCAAATAAGGAATTTGATATGCTTTAGCAATGAACGGAGTAGTTCTTGAAGCTCTTGGATTTGCTTCAATTACATATACTTGATCATCTTTAATAGCAAACTGAATATTAATCAATCCTCTGATGTTTAAAGCTCTTGCAATTTTCTCACTGTAAAATTCCATTGTTGCAACAATCAATGGAGTCAAGTTAAATGCAGGTAGTACTGCATTACTGTCGCCACTATGAATTCCTGCTGGTTCAATATGTTCCATTACACCCATCACATGAAAAGTTTCACCATCAAAAATGGCATCCACTTCGGCTTCTTGACAACGATCTAAGAAATGGTCAATTAAAATTTTATTATCAGGAATATGTTTTAAAATTCCTACTACTGCAGTTTCAACTTCAGCATCATTTATTACAATACGCATTCTTTGTCCACCAATAACATAACTAGGTCTTACTAATACCGGGTAACCTACTTGATTGGCAACTTCAATGGCTTCATCTGCAGTGTAAGCTGTGCCATAATTAGGATAAGGAATTTTTAATTCTTTTAATAAGTCACTGAATCGACCTCTATCTTCTGCAATATCTAAACTATCAAATGATGTACCTATAATTTTAATGCCACGCTCGGTTAAACGCTTCGCTAACTTTAATGCAGTCTGTCCACCTAATTGTACAATCACACCTTCAGGTTGTTCTAATTCAATAATTTCCCAAATGTGTTCCCAAAACACAGGCTCGAAATATAATTTATCGGCCATGTCAAAATCGGTGGATACGGTTTCTGGATTACAGTTTACCATGATGGCTTCGTATCCAGATTCTTTCACTGCTAATAATCCATGTACACAACAATAGTCAAATTCAATACCTTGTCCAATACGATTAGGGCCACTGCCTAATACTATAATTTTCTTCTTTTTTGAGGGGATCGATTCGTTGGAGTTCAGATTGTTGCTCATATGTATAAAATTGGGCAAAAATACATCAGCAAAAGCATTTATCCGAATTTTTATAGAAGGGTTTTCCACCAACTATGCTTATTGAACCTGACAAAGCTCGTCCCAGCGGGTAGTATACCGTTTGCTACGCTTTTCACTACGCATTTTCCAGTTTTTGTGAGTGCTTGAGGTTCCAAATTTGAGTACATCATTGCGGTAAGCGGCATTCATATTATCAATAACATTCATTAGTTTTTTGCGTCTTGCATCGGCTGGGGCAATAAATAAGTTGGTTTGCAATACACTATCGGGTACAAAGTCACTTACAATGACTCCTGCTTTTTTGTACACTTCTCCTTTCTCAAAAAGGGTTTTGCCGATGGCCACCACGGCCTTGATAATATCGGGGGTGACATTACTTGGATTGTCTAGTAATGCATATCCATTTACCTGACTGCCTCGATGATAATGTGCTTGCGCGCTACCATATGGGATGGGAGGGGGTTTGCGTAGTAAAAAAACTTGCACACATTTTGCGGCGCTATGTTGTCTTCTTAGTTTTTCGCAGCAACGAGTAGCATAGGTGGCTAGTGCTTCTTCAATTTCCTGCCACTCACTTACATTGCGTCCAAACATACGCGTAGTGGCAATCATTTTTTTCTCGGTACGCGGTGCTTGCATGCTATGACTTTGCAATCCTTTTAATTCTCTAATTAATTTGATGCCATTGATGCCCCCTAAGAATTTTTTACCCCAACTAAGGTCTTTCATGCTTAATGCAAATGCAGTGTTAATGCCATACACTTTTAGTTTTTCGCTATATTGATAACCAATGCCCCAAACATCTTCAATAGGTGTTTTTTGTAAGGCAGTTTGTATTTTTTGCGCGCTATCTAAAACCACTACGCAATTGGTTTGTACTTTGTTTTTTTTAGCGAGCCTATTGGCCACTTTACTTAATACTTTATTAGGAGCGGCGCCAATCGAAACGGAAATACCTGTCCAGGTTTCAATCGTATTTTTTAAATGAATACAAAAATCATACACATCTTTATCAGCAATATGATGTAAGTCCACAAAGGCTTCGTCTACCGAATACACTTCTACATGCTCCTTTGGTAGCAAGGATCTCATGGTTTCCATTACCCGCCAACTAAGGTCTCCATATAAATGATAATTAGAGGAAAAAGTATGTATCCCAAATTTTTTAATGCGATCGGCTTCCTGAAAATAGGGTGCTGCCATGGCAATGCCTAGCTTTTTTGCTTCATCCGAACGAGAAACAATGCATCCGTCATTATTACTTAAAACAACGATGGGTGCATTTTGTAAAGTTGGGGCAAAAAGCCTTTCGCAGGAACAGTAAAAACTATTACAATCAATAATCGCTTGCACATTTTTAAATTTAAATACGCAGGTATTTTGCGCGCTATTTATTAGTTATTATAAACCATGAATTACATAAGTCACTACGCCCCATGTTTTATAGTCCTCTAAATGTTCAATATGTATCGCACCATATTTTTTATTTTCGGGCAGTAGGGTAATACTATGCGCTTGCATTTGTAAACGGCGCACTAAAAATTCACCATTTAAAATAGCCACTACCACTTTTCCCGTTTTAGGAGGAACGCTTCTATCTACAATTAAAGTATCTCCAATATGAATGCCGGCCCCGAGCATGGCGTCACTATTGACCCTGAAAAAAAAAGTGGCAGGTTTATTGTGAATGAGTTGCTCGTTTAAGTCAATTCCTCTTTCCATAAAGTCGTCCGATGCGGCGCCAAAACCAGTGGCATTCGCCTGCACTACCTGACCTGCTTGGTAGTTTTTATTAATCTGTTGGGTCGCGATTCCCTCGCTTGGATCCATATCTATATATTCCATAAACTAAATTTATTAGCAATATTAACTAAATTATTTAGTATTTTTATGAATATTTTCTAGCGGGCATTTTGTACCTTGGGGTCAAATTGTGTGCTATGGATAAGCCGTTTTATATTGACCCGAATATTGCGAGAGCAAAGACGATTGATACTAGTTTTTACTTAGAACCAAAGTGGTTAGAGGCGTCAAAGGAAAAGATATTCGCCCCTAGTTGGCAATATATTGGCCATACGGGTATGGTGCCTAAGCCGGGAGATGCACATCCTATTAAATTTTTAGAAAATTACATAGATGAGCCCTTGGTGCTAACGCGCGATACCGATAATCATATTCATTGCCTTTCGAATGTGTGTACGCATCGCGGAAATTTAATGGTGTATGAGCCTTGTAGTGCGCAAAAGCATTTGCGTTGTAAATACCATGGTCGTGCATTTCACTTAGATGGAAAATTTATTTCCATGCCAGAGTTTAAAGATGTTGAAAATTTTATTCCAGAGAATAATCACTTACATCATTTACAATTGTATCAATGGGGGCCGTTGTTATTTACGCAATTGCAAAAAGGATTAGGTCCTGAATTGTTTTTTAGAGAGATGGAAGAACGTATTGGATGGTTGCCGATAAATGATTTAGTGTTTGATGCATCAAGATCCAATGATTATTACATTAAAGCCAATTGGGCATTGTATTGTGAAAATTATTTAGAAGGATTTCATATCCCATTTGTGCATCCAGGGCTAAATGCATTTTTAGATTTTAAAGATTATAAAACAGAGACTTTTAAATATGCAAACTTGCAATTGGGGATTGCGAAAGACGATGAGCATTGTTTTGAAATGCCAGTAGATCATCCCGATGCAGGCAAGCGAATTGCAGCTTATTATTTTTGGGTGTTTCCTAATATGATGTTTAATTTTTACCCTTGGGGATTGTCTTTAAACGTGGTGCAGCCAATAGATGCGAATAATACCAAAGTGAGTTTTCTGAGTTTTGTATTTGATGAAAGTAAATTAGGACAAGGAGCAGGAAGTGGATTGGATACGGTAGAGCAAGAGGATGAAGAAGTAGTGCAGTATGTACAACAAGGAATCCGTTCACGCTTTTATCATTACGGACGTTATGCAACACAACGTGAGCAAGGAACGCATCATTTTCATAGTTTGATTGCTGACTTTTTAGGCCAATAATTATTTTACCCAGCGAGCAACCACATTCCAATCATTACCAGTTTGGATATGGTATTTGTCAGCAAAGCTGCCTTGATTTAACGCAAAAGATAAATCCATCAAGCTATTTAAATAAGCAAGGGGTTTGCCAAATGCTACACCGCCGAATGTATTTTCAAAAGGCATTGAGCCAGTGTACATTAGCTTTTGCTTATTGAATATTTGCACAATTATTTCATTTTTAGTATGCGTAATTGCATTAAATTTTTTCCAATTTTCTTGATCAATATTGGTCCATATATTGCCGTACTGAATATCTAAAATGGATATGTTGCCTTTTAAACTGCCATTTACTAAACTTGCTTTTTGGTAAGTTAATTCAGTGATAGGATCAGTACTTATTTTGCCAACCTGTTCGTAACGTATCGTATGTGAGGCAAGTTTTGCAGCGGTATATGCATACACATCACGCCCATGAAAAGTATAGGAAGCGCCAGAATTTTTTCTTCTATTCAAAACCTCGTCAATTTCTCTTACCGAATCAATGCCCAATGATTGAGCAATTAAAGTAAGAGTGCCGTTATCGGGTGTGACAATATAGTGACCCGATTTGGTTTTGACTACCACCGACTTTCTGTTGGTGCCCACGCCAGGATCCACCACCGAGACAAACACTGTTCCTATTGGCCAATACAGAACGGTTTGATCTAATCGATAAGCGGCTTCCCAAATATTATAGGCAGGAATATCATGTGTTAAATCGTATAATTTTAAACTAGGATCAACAGTACTAGCAACTCCTTTCATTGCAGACACGGCGCCATCCTTGGTGCCGAAATCAGTTTGAAAAACAACAATTCCGTTTTGTGCTTTTAATGAATTACTCAAAACAATAATCCCGATCAATAAATTTATAGTTTTTTTCATAAAATATATTTTGTCCTTGTACAATAATGGTGAGGTGACACCAACAAAAAAGTCCAGAACGAATCTGGACTTTAAAGTTATTGAAAAATAAGTAGATTAAAACTTGAATGCCAATTTTGTAAATATTCTTAATCCATTGTAACCCATTTGAACACCATCCCAAGGGCCACCTGTTTCATTATCTCCAGCCCAACCTTTTGCAAGTGGATTAACAGCGTAATCAGGATGAACATTAAAGATATTATCAGCACCAAAAATGATAGAAGTCTTTTTTGCTAATTGAACATTCATATAAAGGTCGGTTGAGAATTTCCCCTTGTAGCTGAAAATTTCAGGAACCAATGTATTCCCAGTTGCATCTGCATCTGCAGGTACTTGTGGATTGATTCCATCACCATTCACCCCAAATCCAGTTAATGCTACATTTCCAAAGTAAGTAACTCGAGCACCAAGGGTAACTTTATTCTTAGTGTAATCAAAACTTGTAGAGAATTTAGATTCAGGAGCAGAGGCTTTTAAGAAATACTTTTCGCGATCATTGAAGAAAGTGTTTGCATTGTATTCGTTGGTGTTTAATGCAGTAGGAACATGAATTGCATCAATTGTAATACCTTGGAAGTTTGCTACAAATAAAATTTTGAAACGTTCTTTGTTTGAAATTTTCTTTTGATAATCTGCTACGATATCAATTCCTGTATTCGTAGTATTTACAGCATTTGCAAAGAACTGAGCAGTAGCAACACCTAAGTTGGTAAGCTTTGTAGTTAATGCCGAAGGTAGGGTAGGATCTGATGCACCAAATAATCCTGATAATACTACGCGATCTTTCATTTTAATACTGTAACCATCAACTGTAAAAGTTAATCCTTGTACAGGCTTCCATGTAAATCCTAAACTAGCATTGGTACTAGTTTCTTGCTTTAGTGATGGGATACCTGCCAATTTAGTAATTGGATCATCGTTGTTAGCAATTCTAGATTGTACTAACTGTCCTCCAGAGAAAGATGTTAAAGTATTACTGAAATATTTTTGTTGCAATGAAGGAGCGCGGTATCCTGTACTAAATGAACCTCTGAAATTAAAATTGTCTGTTGCTTTGTATCGGAAGGAAGCTTTGTAAGTAGCTACTTGACCAAAGTCAGAATAATTTTCTAAACGAACAGCACCTGTTAATAATAATACATTTGAAGGGGTGTATTCAATGTCTCCATATGCACCGCCCACCCAACGGTGAGCGCTTACTTTATCAGCAGGACTGAAACCTGGGAATCCTTGAGATCCTGGGGCTTGTTGTAAGCCAAAGGTATTAGCGTATGCATTATATGATGCTAATTCTCCTTCAAAAATTTTATACTCTTCAAATCTTAATTCACCACCATAGGAAACTTTTACACCACCCTCATTAATTTTACCAAATTGTTTTGATAAATCTAAATTAGAAGTGTTTTGTAAGAAACTAAATCCGCCATCATCAAAATGAGTCTGTGTTGTATTTCCGATGTTTGAAGCATTAAATGTACCATCTCCGTAATAATGGAAAATGTTTTGACCAATGCTATTACTCATATCCCAATACCAGCCGCCAGCAGTTTTTCCAGAGAATCCTCCAACATAAGAGAAGTCTTGAATTTTTGTTTGTATCAATGGGTTAAAGCTTGTATCTCCACTGCCTGAAGTAAACATGATACTAGGAACATAAATTAATTTACCAGATGATGTTACAGGAAAGCGCGTTGGTTTAGCAGACCAGTTTCTTGTATAAGCGTAGGCATCAGAATTTTTTGTATTATAGCTTCCAAAAGAATAAAATTTAGTATTTGCGTCAATCGGTAATTCCATATTAAACATAATGCCATGTGAAGCCATAGAACCATCACCAAAACCCTGTCTCCATGTGTTTGTAGGTAATCCATCAGCAGCAGGGGCTTCTCTAAAAGTTTTTCCTTGATTGGTATAATCATAAGAAATGTTAATAAAACCACCTTGCTTACCTAAATCAAATCCTTTGTTGATTGATAAATTTTGAGTGATACCATCAATTGCTCCATTGTTTAAATAATTATGATCATCTTTAACCGAATAGGTATTGTACTTTTTGTCATAGTAACCAGCAAGACCCGTTGTTACATTCCACTCATTTGTGTTTTTCTTTAATACAATGTTCATTACTCCAGCAATTGCATCTGAACCATATTGTGCTGAAGCTCCATCTCTTAAAATTTCAATTCTATCTACAGCTGATTCGGGGAATCCGTTTAAATCAACACCTGAATTACCACGACCTCTTGTTCCAAATAAACCTACGAAAGCCGTACTGTGTTGGCGTTTGCCATTTATTAAAACCAATGTTTGGTCAGGACCTAGGCCTCTTAAAGTTCCTATATCAATATGATCGGCACCATCCGCGCCTGATTGTTTATTGTAGTTGAATGAAGGTGCCACAAAATTAAGTGTGGAAGTTAAATCCATTCTTGCAGTGTTCACACCAACATCTGACAATTTAATTACATCAACAGGAACAGGCGATTCCGTTTTAACACGACCTGCTCCTCGACTACCAACTAATATTACATCCTGCAAATCGGTAGTAACGGCATTGAGTACAATGATTAAATTATTTGTGCTTGCAATTACTTTTTTGGATTCATAGCCTACAGAGCTAATATCAAGCGTGGTTCCAATTTGAGCGTTAATTGAAAAATTGCCACCTTTATCTGTTGAAACAACCGATTTACTTGTGGCTGCTTTTACAGTTACACCGTCCAATGGATTTCCCTTGTTGTCGGTTACTTTTCCTGTTACTTTTTGCGTTTGCGCAAATGAACTAATTGTTAACAGCATGATAAAAAAAATGGATGCTGTTCGCTTTAAAATTGATTGCATATTACTTGTATTATGTAATGAATTTACCACTTTTTCTCATTTTATGAATCATAACATTTAATTAGTTACTTTTAAGCCTATTTAAAGCTGTTTTTTACCCCTATGGAAGATATTTTAATACATATAAATAATTTATATAAGACAATTCATAATACCGATTGGGATGATATCAGCAAAATTCCGCAGAGTGGTGGAGATCGAGTTTATTATCGAATAGTTCAAGGAGGGAATTCTTGGATTGCTACCTACAATTTGAATATCAGGGAAAATGAGACTTTTATTGAATTTTCGAACCATTTTTATGCCAAAGGGTTGCCGGTTCCTCAAATATTAGCTGTCAACGAGAGCAAGTCAATTTATATACAATCAGATTTAGGAAATATTTCATTGCTTGATATTTTAGAAAAAGAGGGTAAAACAGAGCATGTATATTCTTTGTTTCAAAAATGTTTGTCTGCGTTGGCAAAATTACAAATTCAGGGAGGCGCTGGGTTGGATTATAACTATTGCCTTACTTCAAAAGAGTTTGGCAAGCATGCAATTTTAACTGACTTACTTTATTATAAATACTATTTTTTAGATGCATTGCAATATCCATATGATAAGCAAGGTTTAATTAATGAGTTTGAATTATTAAGTGATCAATTAGCAAGTAAGGATTTGAATCATTTTTTATTTAGAGATTTTCAAAGCCGAAATATCATTGTTTCAAATGATGAGGTGTACTTTATCGATTTTCAGGGGGGTATGCAAGGTGGTTTGTCTTATGATGTTGCATCCCTTTTATGGCAGGCAAAAGCGGAGTTGTCAAATGAGTGGAAGCAAAAATTAGTTGACTATTATATTGACGAAGTGCAAAAATTATTGCCAACTAAAATGGATGAAGCACTATTCAGAAAACAATACAATGGTTTTGTTTTATTACGTTTATTGCAAGTGTTAGGAGCGTATGGTTTTAGAGGGTTGTTTGAGCGAAAAGCGCATTTTTTAACAAGTATACCATTGGGCTTAAATAACTTAAAAAGCTTTTTAGCTGTTTCGCCTATAAGTAATGATACACCAGTGTTTGCTAGCATATTAAACTGGATGGTTTCTGATGAAGTTATTCAAAGATTTACTCCTCCAGTTGCCAATGAACATACTCCATTGGTTGTTACGATTAATAGTTTTAGTTATAAAAAAGGGCTACCAAAAGACGAAACTGAAAACGGAGGTGGATTTATTTTTGATATGCGCGGCATATTAAATCCTGGAAGATTTGATGATTATAAAAAATTAGCCGGTATACATAAGCCAGTACAAGATTTTTTAGAGCAAAAAACAAAGATGAATACATTTTTAAATAGTGTTTGGGATTTAATAGATATTACAATTGAAAACTATTTAGAAAGAGGTTTTGAATCCTTGCAAATTAATTTTGGTTGTACTGGTGGGCAGCATCGAAGTGTATTTGCTGCCGAACAAACTGCAAGGCATTTAAGAAATAAGTATAAAGTAAAAGTTGTTTTAGAACACACCAACAAAGACAACTGGGTTAAATAAAAAATAAATTATTAGGTATATGAGGGCAATGATTCTAGCAGCGGGCTTGGGTACTAGGTTGAAACCCTTTACGGATCATCATCCTAAAGCTTTGGCAGAAGTTAATGGAAAATCATTATTACAAAAAAATGTAGAATATCTGTTGTCTTTTGGTATTACAGAAATCATTGTTAATGTGCATCATTTCGCAGATCAAATAGTTGATACAATCAATCAAAATAATGGTTGGGGTGCGCATATCACTATTTCTGATGAAACTGATGAAGTATTAGAAACTGGTGGTGGACTTTTGCGCGCTGCCCATTATTTTGAATCGGAAGAGCGCTGGTTGGTAATGAATGCCGACATTTTAACCAATTTAAATTTGCATAAAATGATTGCAGCTGATGAAGCATATAGGATAAAATCGGAGGGGGATTTAATTGCAACATTAGCAGTCACTAATAGAAATTCAAGTAGAAATTTAATATTCAATCAAGCCGGAACTTTGTGTGGCTGGAAAAACAATAATACGGCCGAAGAAAAATGGGCACTTCCATTAAGAGATCCCAATACTGCAGTACCAAAGGCGTTTAGTGGTATACAAATAATACATGCAGCTTTTTTACAAGAAGTGCAGTTGCGTGGCAAGTTTTCTTTAATTGATGCCTACTTGCAATTAGCACAACATTATGCAATTCATTATTTTGATCATAGTGATGGCATTTTGTTGGATGTGGGTAAGCCGGAAAGTTTAGAAAAGGCTGCAGCTATTTTTAAATAGTTGGGGTAGTGTTTTTAATAAATCTGTTGCGTTTATACCTTGATGTAAATTTTCTTCATGTCTAAGATGTATGCAAGTGCAAACATGAATCCGATAAAGCATAATGCATATATAAAAGATCCAATTCTTAAATCATCATTTATATTTTTGCATACATGTTCGTAAAACCATGGAAAAGCAGATGTGTAAACTGGCTGACCTTTTTCATCGGTGTGATCTACCCATCTTAATAATGCTAAAACTCTTGGAAGGAAACCACTTAGCACAAAAATGAAAAGCGGATTCTTTCCAAATACATCAAAAAAGTGACTCCATTTTCCCTTTGCTTCTTTGAATTCTAATAAATAGATAAACATTCCTAAAGTAATCATGGCAAGCCCTGAGGTGTACAATACATAACTACTTGTCCATATTTTTTTATTGATTGGAAAACTAAAGTCCCAAATCCAACCAGCCAATACCAGCACCACTCCTGTTAATAATAAATGTGCTAGCATTTCAAAATTCTTTCCTTTTGCTTGTATGTATTCGCCAACTAAATATCCTAATATAACTTGTACAATTGCAGGAAACATGCTAATTAGGCCTTCGGGATCAAATGGTACTCCTTCTCCTTTATAAATATGTGAGATGCCTAAAATACCTTGATCCATTGCATTGCCAAAGTATCCTGATAAACTATAGGGGTGTCCTGGAGCTCCTAATAAAATATTGAGTGCCCAATATATAACAAGAATCATCATTCCAATAAATAGTGCCATGCGGGATTTACCATAATACACAATTATAGATGCGAAAAAATAACATAAAGCAATTCTTTGTAACACACCCAATATGCGCACATTCTCCCAGATTTTAAAAATCAAATGATTGTCGGACCATTTAACAAATGGGCTCCAGTTTAAAAAAAGGCCAATAGCGAAAATCAGGAAAGTTCTTTTTATTACTTTTTTCCAAAAGTCAGTCGAAGTGCCAAGTGCTAATTTTGGCATTACAAAGCTCATGGCATTCCCTACTGCAAACAAGAAAAATGGGAATACTAAATCGGTTGGTGTGCAACCATGCCAACTAGCATGCTCTAAGGGACTAAAAATATGTCCCCAGCTACCTGGATTGTTCACCAAAATCATTAAGGCAACGGTAGCACCTCTGAAAACATCTAATGAATAGTATCTTTGTTGGTTCATAAGTCTAAATATGAGTGTAAATAGTATAAATTACTTACTAATATATATTGTCAAAATAATATCTTTGTAAGATACAAATTCAGATGCAAAAAAATATATTAATTACCGGAGGAGCAGGATTTATTGGGTCGCATGTTGTGCGTTTAATGGTTACCAAATATCCTGATTATCAAATCTTTAATTTAGATGCCTTGACATATGCGGGTAATCTGGAGAATTTAAAGGATATTGAAAAATCACCAAACTATCATTTTGTAAAGGCCAATATTTTAGAAGCGGATGCTTTGAAAGATATTTTCCAAAAACATAACATTACAGATGTGATTCATTTGGCTGCAGAATCACATGTTGATCGTTCAATTATTTCGCCATTAGATTTTGTATATACCAATGTGATTGGCACCGTGAACTTATTGAACACTGCCAAAGATTTTTGGAAAGGCGATTTGAGTTACGAAAATGCACATGACGGCACTTGGGATAAAAAAAGAGATCATTTGTTTTATCATATTTCTACTGACGAAGTATATGGTAGTTTGGGTAAAGAAGGATTGTTTAAAGAGACTACACCTTATGATCCAAATTCTCCCTATTCTGCAAGTAAAGCAGCTAGTGATCATTTTGTTAGAGCGTATGGTGAAACTTATCACTTGCCTATTGTAGTTTCAAATTGTTCTAATAACTATGGCCCTAATCACTTTCCTGAAAAACTAATTCCATTATTCATTCATAATATCATTAATAAAAAAGCATTGCCAGTTTATGGTGATGGTTTGTATACGCGTGACTGGTTGTATGTAATTGATCATGCGCGCGCAATTGATTTAATATTCCATGAAGGAAAAAAAGGGGATACTTATAATATTGGTGGATTCAATGAATGGACCAATATTGATTTAGTGAAATTGTTGTGTACGCAAATGGATGAAAAATTAGGAAGAACAAAAGGAGAGAGCGAAGGTTTAATTACTTATGTGAAAGATAGGCCAGGACATGATCGCAGATATGCGATTGATGCTACAAAATTAAATAAGGAATTAGGATGGACTCCTTCCGTTACTTTTGAACAAGGCTTAGCAGCGACCATTGATTGGTATTTGCAAAATACAGCTTGGTTGGAAAATGTAACTAGTGGAGCATACCAAACCTATTATAACGAAATGTATAGCAATAGATAATGAGAATAGAGCAAACCCCTTTACAAGATTGTTATATCATTCATGAAAAAGTGCATGGAGACGCAAGAGGTTATTTTATTGAAACTTTTAATCAAAGAGATTTTAATGCAGCTACAGGATTAGATCTTGTATTTGTACAAGACAATCAATCTAAGTCAAGTAAAGGTGTATTAAGAGGCTTGCATATGCAGCGTGGTTCGTCTGCACAAGCGAAATTAGTGAGGGTATTGGAAGGTGCCGTACTTGATGTAGCAGTGGATTTAAGAAAAGGTTCGCCAAGTTTTGGACAGCATTATGCAATTGAATTAACAGCGGACAATCATAAACAGTTTTTTGTACCCGCCGGATTTGCGCATGGCTTTGTTGTATTAAGTGAAACCGCTACTTTCTTTTATAAAGTAGATAAGTTTTATGAGCCAGGCAATGAAGTGGGCATTATGTACAACGACCAGGATTTAAATATTGATTGGAAGTTGCCAACTACTCAATTGATATTTTCTGAAAAAGATAAAACTTTAGGAAGCTTCGCTGAATACGCAGCTAGCTTGTAAATTAAATAACTATGATTTGAGTACGAAGTGCGAAAACATATACACAAACAAAAATTAGATTAATGAAGGGAATTATATTAGCAGGTGGATCAGGTACAAGATTGTATCCAATTACCAAGGGAATTAGCAAGCAATTAATGCCTATCTATGATAAGCCAATGATCTATTATCCATTGTCCGTATTGATGTTGGCGGGCATTAAAGAAGTATTAATTATTACCACTCCCGAAGATAATGATCAGTTTAAAAGATTATTGGGAGATGGTTCTGAAATAGGTTGCAAATTTAGTTATGCGGTACAAGCCGTGCCAAATGGATTAGCGCAAGCTTTTGTAATTGGAGCTGATTTTATTGGAAAGGATAAGGTTTCCCTAGTATTAGGAGATAATATTTTTTATGGTGCTGGCTTTAGTAAGTTAGTGCAATCTTTTAATGATGTGGAAGGAGCTGCTGTATTTGCTTATGAAGTGAATGATCCTGAAAGATATGGGGTCGTAGAATTTGATGATAACAATAACGCTTTGTCATTAGAAGAAAAACCAAAAGCACCTAAATCAAATTATGCAGTTCCTGGTTTATACTTTTATGATAATCAAGTAGTGGAAATTGCTAAAAATATTCCTGCTTCACCTAGAGGAGAATATGAAATTACCGATGTAAATAAGATTTACCTTGAGCGTAAGCAATTGCAAGTAGGCATTATGAATCGCGGTACTGCTTGGTTGGATACGGGTACTTTTGAATCTTTAGCAGATGCTTGTGAGTTTGTTCGCGTGATTGAAAAAAGACAAAGTCAAAAGATAGGATGTATTGAAGAAGTTGCCTACCGAATGGGCTTTATTGATAAGGCTCAATTACTTGTTTTAGCGGATAAATATGCTAAAAGTGGCTATGGAGAATACCTGAGAAACTTAAAAAAGTAAGGTTTTACTGAACCTTTCTAATTTTATGTTGTTTTAGCTATATGTCATCTTATACCATTAAGGATTTAGAGCAAATTTCTGGGATTAAAGCCCATACCATTCGTATTTGGGAGCAACGATATCATTTTTTGCAACCACAGCGTACCGAAACCAATATAAGATCCTATTCCGGGGAAGAGCTAAAGGTGATTCTAAACGTTTCCTTATTAAATAAATATGGGTTTAAGATTTCTCATATTGACAAAATGAGTCAATCGGAAATCGAAGATAAAATTTTAGGATTAAATCAATTAGACGCTGAGAAAGAAAGGGTGGTGAATGCCTTGATTAAAGATATGGTATCGCTTGATATGGCATCTTTTGAAAGACAGTTAGACAATTACATAGCGCAAAAAGGGATTGAAAAAACCATTACTAATATTATCTTTTCATTCTTAGAGCGTGTTGGTGTACTATGGATTACCAATCATATTAACCCTGCACAGGAGCACCTTGCATCCAATATAATTAGACAAAAAATCATACTTGGCATTGAGCGATTGCCAAAAACATTGGCTGCTCCAAAATTGATTGTATTGTTTATGCCCGAGGGTGAATACCATGAAATTGGTTTGTTGTTTGTTCAATATTTACTAAAATTAAGGGGTTATCATGTTGACTATTTAGGAACAAATGTGCCTATTGTCGACTTAAAATATTTGACTGAAATTAAGAAGGTAGACTATTTGTACGCACATATTACAGCTCCTATAAAAGGGTTTAAATTGAATAAGTTTATGGATCAAATTAGTCTCTTGAATCCATCGATTCCTATCATTCTTACAGGTCAAATGATGCAAGAATATAAAGGGCCCGTAGCTTCACATATTAAAGTGATGCACTCACTTCCTCAAACCATGGAGCTTTTGTCGAATTTATAATTGGAACTAACCATCAGATAATCAACATTTTAGACATTATTGTTATTTTGTTTAATAAAAATATCAAAATGTTAAACAGAATGTCGTATTTAAGCATTAGTTTTGTTTAACATTATTGAGAAATAGTTAAACGAAAAAAAATGTCAAACGCTGAATTTAGTTTACTCCTTACCGAAAACGCTGAGTTTTTAAGACCCTTTGCAGTGAATCTTACCAAAGATCATGAGTCGGCAAAAGATCTTTTTCAAGAAACGCTTTTCCGTGCTTTTTCTAACAAAGACAAGTATAATGTAGGAACAAACATTAAAGCTTGGTTGTACACCATTATGCGTAATATTTTCATTAATGATTATCGTAAGCGTTCAAAACAATCAATAGTATTTGACAATACACCTAATGATTATATTATTGATCAAACCCATACAAAGGTTTTAAATCAAGGAATCACAAATTTAAACATGCGTGAGGTGAATCAAATGATTTTTGAATTACCAGAATTATTTAGAATCCCGTTTAATTTGTATTTTGAAGGTTATAAATACAACGAAATTGCTGATGAGTTGGGTGAGCCTTTAGGAACAATCAAAAGTCGAATTCACTTTGCAAGAAAAATATTGAAACAAAAAATTGAAAGATATTAATAAAAATATGCCCGAATCAAATAAAAATGTACTCGTCATTGGAGCAGGTTTTGCAGGGCTTTCTGCGGCAACTTTTTTGGCGAAAAAAGGTTGGCAAGTTACTGTGATCGAAAAGCACGATATGCCTGGTGGAAGGGCAAGAAAATTTGAGGAAAATGGATTTATTTTTGACATGGGGCCAAGTTGGTATTGGATGCCTGATGTATTTGAAAAATATTTTTCAAAATTTGGAAAGAAAGTTAGCGATTATTATAATCTCACAAGATTAGATCCATCTTATACCGTATATTTTGAGGATACCCATTGGGATATGCCTGCTAATTATAATGAATTAAAAGATTTATTAGAAAGTGTAGAACCCGGTGCTGGTAAAGCTTTGGACCAATTTATGGATGAGGCTGAATACAAGTACAATGTTGGTGTTGGTAAATTAGTACATAAGCCAGGACAATCCATATTTGAATTTATAGATTGGGAAGTAATTAAAGGTGTTTTCAAATTAGACATCTTTAAGTCGATGAAAAAACATGTTGCACATTTTTTTAAGCATCCTTATATCCAATCTATAATGGAGTTCCCGGTTTTGTTTTTGGGAGCACTTCCTCAGGATACTCCTGCATTATATAGTTTGATGAATTATGCAGATATTAAAGGAGGAACTTGGTATCCTGATAAAGGGATGTATAGTATTGTAAAAGGAATGTATGATCTGGCAATTGAGCAAGGGGTGCAATTTTGCTTTGGTGAGGAAGTAAGACATATTGAAGTAGTGAATGGTGAAGCAAAGTCAGTAAGAACTTTCAAGAAAATTGGTAGTGAACAAAAAGAATATTATTTCGATGTAATTATAGGTGCAGGAGATTATCATCATATAGAAACTAAATTACTTGATGCCAAGTATCAGTCTTATTCGGACAAATATTGGGATACAAGATTGATGGCGCCAAGTTCCATTTTATATTATGTGGGTTTAAATAAAAAGTTGAATAATGTTTCACACCACAACTTATTTTTTGATACTGATTTCGGTGTACATGGAAAAGAAATTTACACCGATCCTTCTTGGCCAAAAGAGCCTTTGTTTTATGCGAGTATACCTTCTGTTACTGATCAAACGGTTGCACCTGAGGGTTGCGAGAATTTATTTTTATTAATACCTATTGCTGCTGGTTTAAATGGAGACACTGAAGAGGTTCGGGATATGTATTTTGATAAAATCATAGCAAGAATGGAACATCGATTTGGTCAATCCATTAAAGATTCAATTATTTTCAAAAAGTCATTTGGTGTATCTAATTTTATTTCAGAATACCATTCTTTTAAAGGGAATGCGTATGGATTAGCTAATACTTTAATGCAAACAGCAATTTTAAAGCCTTCTTGTAGGAGTAGAAAAATAAATAATTTATATTACACCGGTCAATTAACAGTTCCAGGACCAGGTGTTCCGCCAAGTTTAATTAGCGGGGAAGTGGTTGCTGAATTAGTTAATGCAAATTATAAAAAGTAATTATTATGTCTTCTATTCAATTATATAATCAAGTAACAGCAGAAGCTAGCAAAAAGACAACCTTGATGTATAGTTCAAGTTTTTCCTTGGCCATTAAGTTATTGCATGTTGACTTGCGCCAGCCCATTTACGATGTATATGGGTTAGTTCGATTTGCAGATGAAATTGTAGATACTTTTCATGATTATGATAAGGCTTCTTTACTTGATCAATTTAAAAAAGATACTTATGCTGCAATTGAACAGGGGGTAAGTTTAAATCCAATTTTACATCGCTTTCAGTTAACAGTAAGAAAATACAATATTGAACTAGATTTAGTTGAGGCATTTTTTAAAAGTATGGAAATGGATTTGAGCAAGCAGGCGTATGATGCGCAAGCTTATCAAACCTATATATATGGGAGTGCCGAAGTTGTGGGCTTAATGTGTTTACATATATTCTGTGATGGAGACAAGGCTACTTATGAAGGTTTAAGGCCATCTGCTCAAAAATTAGGGTCTGCTTTTCAAAAAGTAAATTTTTTAAGAGATATCAAAGCCGACTATGAAGGATTAGAACGTATGTATTTTCCTAATTGTGACTTTACAAATTTTAAAGAAGAAGATAAACAACAAATTGAAGCTGATATTCAAGCAGATTTTTCTGGCGCTTTGGATGGTATTAAAGCATTGCCTTTAAAGGCTAGATTTGGCGTGTATGTTGCGTTTAAATACTATTATACTTTATTTAAAAAGATTAAAAAAACCAAACATCACTCAATTCTAAAAATGCGTATACGCATACCAGATTATAAAAAATTATTGATTTTGGCAAATGCTAGTATTCGTAGTCAGCTTAATTTATTTTAATCATGGATTCGATAGAGCAAGTTGTATTAGTGGATGAGCTTGATAATGAGTTAGGGTTTATGGAAAAAATAAAAGCCCATGAGTTAGGTATTTTACACCGAGCATTTAGTGTTTTTCTTTTTGATGAGCAAGGAAATATGTTATTGCAAAAAAGAGCATTAGGTAAATACCATAGCCCTGGATTGTGGACGAATACTTGTTGTAGTCATCCAAGACCAGGTGAGCAAACATTGCATGCAGCAAAAAGAAGATTATTGGAAGAAATGGGTATTGTTGCCAATATTAATGAAGCTTTTAGTTTTACATATAAAGCATCTCTTGATCAAAATTTAATCGAACATGAATTAGATCATGTATTTATTGGAACTTATAATGGAATCATTTGTCCCAATAGTGTAGAAGTTAGTGACTACCTTTATATGAGTTTAGGGGAATTAACTGCTAAAATGGAATCTAATACTGATCATTTTACGGTTTGGTTTAAAATTGCATTTCCAAGAGTGATGCAATGGTATCAGTTAAATATTGTTAATTAGAAAACTATAATTATGTTATTATTTATTGGGGTAATGTTAGGCACTTTCGCAATAATGGAAGGAATTACTTGGTTGACACATCGTTTTGTAATGCATGGTTTTTTGTGGTATTTACATGAGGATCATCATCAACCAACAGGGTATTTTTTTGAAAAAAATGATGCTTTCTTTTTGATTTTTGCTATCCCTAGTATGGGATGTATTTTTTATGGCAATTTTGGTGGCCCCCTTTGGGTTGCGGCTATTGGTACTGGTATTGCTATGTATGGTTTTGCATATTTTTTGGTACATGAAGTGATTATACATCAGCGCATCAAGTTGTTTACAAGATCAAATAATAGATATATCAAAGCAATTCGTTGGGCACATAAAATGCACCATAAGCATATTGGTAAAGAAGAAGGTGAAAGCTTTGGTATGTTAATAGTAGCTAAAAAGTATTGGGATAAGGTTCGTCAAGATGAGCGTATCCAAGCAAATGGATAAGATGCGCTCGGAAAGTAATAATATAACGCATAATCAAGATTCGATTTTTGATATTATCATAGCCGGAGCAGGTTGTGCAGGATTATCATTGCTCTATGGAATTTTAAAAGCCACAGAATTAAGTCATTTGCGTATTTTAGTAATTGATAAGTCATTGCAAAAATCAAATGACCGAACATGGTGTTTTTGGGAAACTGAAAAGGGACCGTATGAATCTATTGTATGTAAGCAATGGAACACTATATCAATACATAAAAATTCTTTTTCCAAACAGTTGGATACAGCACCTTTTGTCTATAAAATGATACATGGGTTGGATTTTTATGATTTCGTAATGGATTTTGCAAAAAAGTCTCCAAATGTTTTTTGGCAGAATGCCGTAATATCGAGTATTGAAACAGAAAATGATAAAGCGGTTGTATATTGGGAAGGCGGTTCTGCAAAAGCATCAAAAGTATTTTCCAGTATTTTACCTATTGACGCTTTGTACACAATAAGTCAATCAGCTACTACGAAACCTTTTTTGTGGCAACACTTTAAGGGGGTGTTAGTGCAATTTAATGTACCAGTATTTAATGCTAATGTGGCGACTTTAATGGATTTTAATGTAAATCAAAACGGTGCTACTGCTTTTATGTATGTACTTCCTTTGAATGAAAATAAAGCATTGGTTGAATACACCTTATTTTCAAATTCATTGTTAAAGCCAAAAGAATACGATGTCGAAATTGCAACTTATTTGGCTAAAAATTTTGCTAATGACCCTTATCAAATTTTACATGATGAAATAGGAGCTATTCCTATGACAATGCAATCCTTTGCAAAAAGTTCAAATCCTATTTATGTAATTGGAACTTTGGGCAATGCGGTTAAATCAAGTACAGGATATGCTTTTCATTTTATTCAAGAACAGGTTAAACAAATTGTTGCCGATTTAATAAATAGAAGTCCTATTCAAACAGAAATACATAAAACAAGGCATCAGTTTTATGATGCTGTGCTTTTGTATATTCTACATAATAATTTAATGGAAGGCAGTGAAATATTTAAAAGGATATTTGAAAAAAATAAAGCTGCTACCATCTTTAAATTTTTATCTAATACAAGTAATTTGTGGGAGGATATTAGTATTATGCGTAGCCTTCCTACAAAAATATTTTTACCAGCAGCTATTAAGGTATTATTTCGGCGGGACTAATTTAAAGCTCATTTAGATTAACTAAATTTGCTTATTGGCCTTGTCGTACAATGGTTAGTACAAGCGTTTCCGAAGCGCTAAATCCCAGTTCGAGCCTGGGCTTGGCTACTAAATGGACCTCTATTCCATAATTTTAATGAAATCAATCTTTTGCAAATGCAAGTAGAAGTTTGGTCGGATATCGTTTGTCCATTTTGTTATATAGGCAAAATTTAAACGGAGAAACATGTGATTCGGATGGGAAATGCGACTATATTTAAAATGCTTTAAGCTGAACTGGATTAAGTGCACAACAATTTCTGATTACGAGAAAAATAAAGGAACTTGCATCCCTTATTCAAATTTGATGAAAAAAGAATTGCTTGCTTTACTATTGCTATGTATTTTGAACCATTTCGCGTATGCGCAGGGTACAATTGTTTCAGTCTATTCAAATGAAAATACTAATAAAAAAGATAAAAATAATAATGCAATTGCCAATTTGCTACAGCAAAAAATAAAGCAAATTATAAATAAATCAATTCATTATAACTATTATCTAGGAGACGATTTGTATACTGAAAAATCATTCATTAGCGATGCAGCCGTTACTTACAATAATAATAAGTTAGAGATCTACTTTTATATTACTACCCAAAAATATGATTTACATTCGAGTGCAATGTTTCATTCTGAACATGGCGAATCCGTATCATTTGACCCTACATCGATTAAAGATGTATCCATTAAGGGTAAATACACTGATTATTCAAAATCAGAATTGGGCTTGCTCGTGATTAATTTTGATACAGAAGTGGAGAAGCATACATACATTCAAAAAAAGAAGAATGAAGACCCTGCTTTATTAGACAACCCGTTGGTATATGAATTTGAATTACCTTTTTTAAAGGCAGATAATAGTAATCCCAAAGCAATACAAGATGCCTTAATGGATTTAAAAAAATCTAATAGGGAGGGTAATTAATTTTCTTTTTATTTAGTATGTTCAAAATAGGGAACGGTATCGTCAGAAACTAAATCCTCTTGATTCCAGTATGCTAAAGTAACAATGTGGCCATCAGTAGTATGCAATGCTCGGCCGAATACTGCATTGGTTGGGTTGAATCTTAAGTCCGTTACACCTACCGTAAATGTTGTTGTAACAACGGGCTCAGGAGTATCTTTTGAGGCGGGACTAGGCACCACTACCACTTCAAATTTATTAAAGGATAATAAATTTTTTAAAAATTGAACACGTTCTGTTGAAACGTTCTTTTCAACAATGGAACATTTTATGTTATCTAAATCTTCAAACTCGTGATTCTTATTAATTGCCATAAAAATTTATTAAGTTTATTATTTAATCAGGTTCAATTTTAATTATTTACAGTCCTATGCTAATTGAATAAATGTAATTGTACACTACACTAGCTAAACCTGTCACAATCACGCCTACAACACATATATACATGGCTATTTTTGAAATAGTTGGTACTTGTATTTTTTGAATCGGTGTAGGGTTCTCGTCCATGAAAATGGCTTTTACCACTCTTAAATAATAATAAAACGAAATAACCATATTTAAAGCAGCAAAAGTAATTAATCCATAATTTCCTTTTGCTGCACCTGCCATCATTAGGAATAATTTACCAAAGAATCCTGCTGTTGGAGGAACACCTGCTAAGGAAAATAGTGCAATGGTTAATACCCATGACAAAATTGGATTGGTTTTGTAGAAGCCTTTAAAATCTGAAATATTTTCTTTATCAGCTAATGCACTCACCACTGAAACTACTCCAAATGCAGCAAGGTTAGAGAAGATATAAATTAAAATAAAGTATATTAATGAAGCTGAACCTGATTGGCTGCTACCAGAAATACCAATTAATATAAATCCTACTTGTGCAATGGAAGAAAAGGCTAAAAACCTTTTAAAATTATCTTGGCGAATTGCAAATAAATTACCAATTAATATTGTTGCAGCTGCTAAAACAACAAGCACTAAATACCAGGTACTAGCAATTGGTGTAAATACCTTGTATAATATATTCACTAAAGTAAATAAGACCGCTGCTTTTGATATCACTGATAAAAAAGAGGTGACTGCAACTGGAGAACCTTCATACACATCAGCTGTCCATAGGTGGAAAGGCACGGCGGAAATTTTAAAGGCGAAGCCGGATATCAACAATATAAATGCAAACAATTGCAAAGGATTCCCATTAATATGTGCAGTTAAAATTGAAAAAGTGATTGTTCCAGTTGTTCCATATAAAAAGGAAATGCCCAACAATAAAATAGCGGATGAAAATGCAGATGATAAAATTAATTTCATTGCTGCTTCGGATGATTTACGTTTTGTTAAATCAAAATTTGCAGCCGCAGCTAATGGAATGGTAGACATTTCTAATCCTAAGTAAAACATCAATAAGTTGCCACTTGAAATCATAAAGAACATGCCTAATAAGGATGTAAGTATTAGCAAGTAAAATTCAATTACATGCTTACTATTCCTTAACCATGCGTATGACTGCATAGATATAATCAATGCGGCAAGGTTGAGTAAATCTTTTTCAAAAACTATTAAGGCATTCGTATTAAACATACCATTAAATAGTATTCCTGTTTCATTAGAATACAATCCAGTACCTAAATTAATAAGTAGTGCAATATTAATGAAGTTTAAAATACTTTCATTGCTACGATCCTTACCTAATTTGATAAAGAGCAATAGGAATATAAGTATGCTTAGTGCCAATTCCTGTCTCAGGTTTATTAATATGTTATATGTCATCTTACTAAATATTCTAATTATAAATGCGGTTGGTTACTTATTTAACAGCGATTACTTTTCCCATCTGTACCATTATTGCATCGGTGCTTGGCATTATTAAATGGTTAATTAAAAAAGGAGCGAGACCAATAATTAAGATGCCCACAATTAAAAGTACTGCTGCTAATTTTTCATTCCAAGTTGCATCAGTTAAGATGGAATGCTCATCACTAATGGGTCCCATAATAGCACGGCCTGTTGCGCGTAAAATATATACCGCAGTGACTACAATAGAAGCACCTGATAATATGGTTGCTAACCGATAAGCTCCATCTGAATTTTGCCATGAACCCATAAAAACAGTCATCTCGGCAACAAACCCACTAAATCCAGGAAGCCCTAATGAACATAGTCCTGCTATTACAAATACGGTACTAATAAATGGCATTGCTTTTAATAATCCACCTAATTGTGTTACTATTCTGGTATGTGTTCTACTATAAATCATGCCAATGGCAGCAAAGAAAAGTGCAGTCATTAATCCATGGGAAACCATTTGAATAACGGCACCATTAATCGAAGTTTTATTCATCATTCCAATTCCCAATATCACAAATCCGCAATGACTAATGGAGGAATAAGCATTGATATATTTTAGATCGGTTTGCATCATGGTTGCAAAAGCTCCATAAATAATAGCGATGGTTGCTAATGTAATGATGATCCATGAATAGGTATGTGCGGCGTCAGGCATTAACGCTACAATTCTTAAACATCCGTAACCGCCTAATTTCATGGAGATACCTGCTAGGAACATACTTGCGGCGGTTGGTGCTGAGGCATGACCATCTGGTACCCAAGTGTGAAAAGGAAATAATGCTGCAAATACACCAAATCCTAAAAAGGCGAAAGGGAAAAAGAATTTTTGAATGGCAACTGGAATGCCTTGTTGGGTAATTTGAACAATGTCAAAAGTATGTGTGTTATAATAAACTCCAAATAATCCAACCATCACTAAAGCGGAACCACCCATTAACATTAATGCTAGTTTCATAGCGCTCTTTGTTTTATCCCCACTTCCCCAAATACCTATTAATAAAAATTTAGGGATCACCGCTACTTCTAAGAAAAAGAATAAAGTGAATAAATCTAGTGAAATAAAGAATCCATATGCACCCATGCTCAACAACACTAAAAGAAAAAAGTATTCTTTGCTTAATTTATCCATACTCCACGAAACTAAAATGCCTGCTACCACTATTACAGAAGTCAACAAAATCATGGCCAATGAAATTCCATCAATACCAATATGGTAATTAATGTTTAGTGCTTTGAACCAAGTTTGGTTGGATTCAAATAAGTGTGTGGCATTATTCCCTGCAGCGCGTTCAGCTATAAATAATTTTAACAACCAGCCTGCAAGCCCTAACTGTGCAATAGCACCCGTTAAGCCAATAACTCTTATTTGTTGTAATCCCTTTGCTAACAGAATGAGTGCTGCTGTAATTAAGGGTAATAATATTAGTAATGTTAAGTTCATATACTGCGATTAGTTTAAAATTATTTCCAGATATATAAAAACAAAATAGAAAGTACTGCTATGCCACCAAAAAAATACATGGCATAGTTTTGAACCTTACCAGATTGCAATCCTTTAATTAATTCCGAAATTTTTGCTGTGGTTTTAGCAAGTAATTGCATAAAACCGTCCACAATATTTTTGTCCGCCCAAGCAATAGGTTGACCAATGAAAGGGAAAATTATTTTTTTAGTGATGAAAATATAAACTTCATCTACATAAAACTTTTTATAAGCCGCAGTATAAAAAACACCAAATGCATTGGCTACTTTATCAGATTTATTGTTTTTATTTTTATAAAAATTAGCAGCAAGTAATATCGCTAATATCGATAATACTACTGGCGCAATAGAGAATATTACATCCACATGGGTTTCTAAGGCATCACCATCGGATGTAACCAATTGAGAAAAAGGAACAAATCCAACACCAACTGCGCATATTGCTAAAATAATTAAAGGTAATTTCATCACCCAAGGGCCTTCTCCATTACTATTGTCAATATGGTTTTCGTCATGCGAGTCAAAGTGATTATGTGTGTTGGAATGTAAACCAGGTTCCTTACTCCAAAATATATTAAAGTATAAACGGAACATATAAAAACTTGTTAAGGCTGCAGTGAATAAAGCGATACCATAAATGACTTTGTTTTCATGGAAAGCTGCTGTTAATATTTCTTCCTTACTAAAAAATCCGGCAAATGGAGGAATGCCAGCAATAGCTAAACAAGCAATTAAAAAAGCAATATGCGTAACGGGCATTAATTTCCTTAAACCACCCATATCTTTCATTTCATTGCTGTGTACCATATGTATTACGGAGCCTGCACCTAAGAATAATAAACTTTTAAAGAACGCATGGGTAAACAAATGAAACATGGAAGCCATATAGCCCAAGCCGCTCTCACCGCCATTTTTAGATATACCTAATGCAAACATCATATACCCAATTTGTGACATAGTTGAATAGGCTAGTACACGTTTGATATCAGTTTGTGTACATGCTATCACCGCTGCAAATACAGCTGATGCAGCACCTACATATGTTACAATATTCAAAGCAGTTTCATCCATTGAAAATACAGGGAACATTCTTGCCACTAAATACACGCCTGCTACTACCATGGTTGCTGCATGGATTAGTGCAGACACTGGCGTAGGGCCTTCCATTGCATCAGGTAGCCAAATATGTAAAGGGAACATAGCTGATTTACCAGCGCCTCCTATAAATACTAATGTTAAACCCCAAGTAAGCATACTCGCGCCTAAAAAACTTGCACTGGTAATAGATAAAAATTGAGTAGAATTAACTGAAGTGAATCTTTCAATTAATAATCCAATATCTAATGTACCTCCATAATAGCCTAATATTAAAATACCAATTAAAAAGCCAAGGTCGGCAAATCGGGTTACAATAAATGCTTTTTTACTCGCAGCTACTGCAGATGGTTTGTTAAAGTAATAGCTAATTAATAAAAAACTTGAAACACCAACTAATTCCCAAAACATATATACTTGGAAAATATTAGCTGAAAGTATTAAACCCAACATAGAGAAAGTAAATAAAGAAAGAAATGAATAGTATGTAGCGAATCTTTCTTCCCCTTTCATGTAACCTAAACTATATACATGCACCATTAATGAAACTGATGTTACTACAACAAGCATCATTACGGAAATTGGGTCAACAATAATCCCTAAATCAATAGATACATTAGGAGCAAACTCCAACCAAGTGTATTTTAGAGCTACTATCTTTTGGAAAACTCCATTTACTTTTCCGTCTACAAAAAAGTATTGTTTTGCTACAACAAAAGATAGAATAGTAGAAGTTAATAAGCTTGCTGTTCCCAATAGGCCAGCAATACCTGATAAGTATTTGCGTCCAAATAGTCCTAAAATTACAAATGTAGCTAATGGTAATAAAGGAATCCAAAGTATGTATAAGTAGTTTGACATATTTTAAATGATTAACGACGTTAATATTTCATTTCATTTGCATCGTCAACATCAATAGAGTTATGACTTCGATACAAGTTAATAATGATGGCGATGGCCACTGCGGCTTCGGCAGCGGCAATGGTGATAATAAATAAGGTAAAGAACAAACCATCTAAATTATCTGGGAACAAATATTTATTGAAAGCCACAAAGTTAATGTTCACGCTATTTAACATAAGTTCAATCGACATTAACATCGTAATTAAATTACGACGCGTTAATAACCCATACATTCCTATGAAAAATAAAAAGGTGCTTACAAATAGTATTTGGGATAAAGGTATTTCTTGCATAATTGAGCGCTTAAAAATTTAATCCTTATTATTTACTAAGGTTGTTGAATTAGGTATTTCTGAATTAATAGTATTTGCTGGACGCATTGCAATCACAATACAGCCTACCATTGCAGCAAGCAATAACATGCTCACAACTTCGAATGGAAGTATAAATCCATAAGAGGTTGTGCTTAACATTTGTGTTCCTATCTCTGCTACGCTAGGATTGAAAGGTTTTGCAGAATTAAATGCGAAACCTTCATAGTGCACAATTAAATTATGTACAAATGCAGTTCCAAATAAAGCGGCTAAAGCAGAAAATATTTTTTTACTGCGCGCTGGGCTATTCATTTCTTTTCCTGAGTGCTGGGTTAGGAAAATAGAGAATATAATAAGTACTACGATACCTCCAACATAAACTACAATTTGAATTGCAGCAATAAATTCTACCTGCATCCAAAAATACAATGCTGCTATTCCTATCAAAGAAAATAACAACCAAATAGCTGCACGAAATATTTTAACTGATGTAACTGCCAAAATCCCTGCACCTAATATTAAAGCAGAGATAGCGTAAAATAGGATTGATGATATATTCATTATTCGATTCCCTCCTTTATTTTAGATCCTGGATTATTTAATATTTTTGTCAATTTGCTTCTATCAAAAACGCTGTGTTCAAAATTTGGGGCCATTTTAATTGCATCGCTTGGGCAGGCAGCAACACATAAATTACAAAGTGTACACATTTCAAGTCGATAAATAAATGCATCAATCGCTTTTTTCTTTTTTCCTTCGGGTGTAATATCAAATTTGGTTATAATCTTTATGGTTCCATTTGGACATGCCAATTCGCAAGCAGTACAGCCGGTGCAAGTATGTTCATTGTTTTCATCATGTGGCATAACCACTTCACCCTTAAAACGGTCTGCAAGTTTTAAAGTAGCTCTATTGTCAGGGTATTGCTCTGTGATTATTTCTTTACTATGCGTAAAGTAATAGCCGGTTTTGCGCATTCCCTTGAGCAAGGATGAAACTCCGTTGTACACTTCTGATATATAATCTTTCAAAAACATTTTCTAATTCGTTTATTGTTAAAAATACCAGCCCATAATTGCAATCACGGTTACTAATAAAAGGTTAAACAAGCTTATAGGTAATAAATATTTCCATTCTAAGTTTAATAATTGATCCACGCGCAATCTTGGAAAAGTCCATCTAAACCACATGATTAAGAAAATCAAGAAAAAAGTTTTTACCATAAACCAAACACTAGATGGAATATAATCCATAACATGATTAAAGTTTTCCCAATGCCCAATATGTAGCGGCATCCAGCCACCTAAAAATAGAGTTGCACCTATAGCACAAACAATAAATATATTAATGTATTCAGCTAAAAAAAATAATGCAAACTTCATTCCTGAATATTCGGTGTGGAATCCTGCAGTCAACTCTGATTCTGCTTCGGCTAAGTCAAAAGGTGCTCGATTGGTTTCCGCAGTCACCGCAATAATGTATAAAACAAACGCAATGATTACTGGGATATGCCCTTTAAATAACCACCATCCATTTTCTTGGGCTGCAACAATATCGGAAATTTGTAAGCTTCCGGTTAGTACTACAATCGTTAACACTGCAAAACCAGCTGAAAGTTCATAGCTTACAATTTGTGCACCACTACGCATAGCTCCTAATAATGAGTATTTATTATTACTTGCCCAACCTGCCATTAATATTCCTATAACGGATAAGGAAGACACCGATGAAATATACAAAACACCTATATTAATATCCCAAATTTGAAAGTTTTTTGCAAAAGCAATTGGCGCTAATAATAACATCGCCACCATCATCACAATAAAAGGAGCTAGATTAAATAAAAATTTATCAGCAGCGTCAGGAGTCAATCCTTCCTTCATAATTAATTTAAGCGTATCAGCAGCCGTTTGGAAAATACCACCTGGCCCTACACGATTGGGCCCCAAACGTATTTGAATTCTTGCAGCTACCTTGCGCTCTAGTAATACCAATACTAAACCTAGTACTGCAAATAAAGTGATAGCTAATAAAATTACAATCACACATTCAATAGTCAATGCTATTTGCGGACTGAATTTTGCGAACAACCAATCCTGTGTAGTTTTTGTTATACTTTCTAAACTTAACATTCGTAACTTTTTATGATTCTAATTCTAAATCGCTTTTCTTATTTACTGCTATCTATCAATATCTGGTATTACTAAATCTAACGTGCCCATAGTCGCCATTAAATCCCCAATCTTACTTCCTTTAGCAATATGATTCAATACCGATAAATTTGAAAATCCTGGTGAACGGAATTTAATTCGGTGTGGTGTTGTCCCCCCTTCACTTACAATGTACACTCCTAATTCACCACGCGCTGTTTCCACTCTTTGATAAAATTCACCTTTTGCTAACTTTAGTACATTCTTTGTTTTGCCAACAAAATCCCCTTCTGGAATATTGTCAATCAACTGTTCAATAATGCGAATAGATTGATTCATTTCTTTTACGCGCACCATATATCTTGCAAAGGAATCACCTGCTGTTTCAATAATTTCATCAAATTCAACGCGATCATAAGCATCGTAGGGTGCAATTTTTCGAATATCACAATTGACTCCACTTCCTCTTGCAACTGGGCCGGTACATCCATAGCTAATGGCATCGGATGCAGTTAATATGCCAACCCCTTTAGTTCGACTTTGAAAAATCACATTGCCAGTTACTAAGTCCTCGTATTCAGTTACTTTTTCTTTAAACTGTTTTATAAAAGCTTTAACCTTTGTTTGAAACTCAGGGTGAATATCATACATCAAACCGCCAGGTACAATATAATTCATGGTCAATCTTGCACCACAAGTGTCTTCCATAATATCTGTAATCATTTCACGCTCTCTGAACGCATAAAAGAATGGAGTAAAGGCCCCCAAGTCCATTGCCATTGCACCTATCCATAATTCATGTGATGCAATGCGGGTAAGTTCATTTAAAATTGTACGCACCACTTTTGCTCTTTCTGGCACTTCAATTTGCATTCCTTTTTCAACTAATAATGCGCATGCTGTATTATTAATGTGCGATGACAAATAATCCATTCTACTTGTAACATATATAAATTGACGATAAGTTAAACTTTCGCACATTTTTTCGATAGATCGATGTATGTAACCCAAATGTGGCTCAATTTTTTTAATAGTTTCTCCATTGAGTGTTACCACTAAATGTAATACACCATGTGTTGCAGGGTGCTGAGGTCCCATATTAACAATCAACTCGCCTTCGGGTCCTAAGTCAGTGGTATCTTTTATAATTTCGGTTTGATTATACATGCCTGGTTATAATTTTATCATGTTGATAGGATCTTCAAAATCTTTTCTAAGAGGGTATCCTTTAAAGTCTTCTTCCAGTATTAATTTTCTTAAATCAGGATGGTGTAAAAAATCAACGCCAAACATTTCGAATACTTCACGTTCTAAAAATTCAGCAGTACGCCATAAATCAGATACTGTTTCGATAATTGGATCTGCTCTGTCCACATTAGCCTTTAATACGATATTGATATTACGATTTGATGTAGATGTTAAGTGATACACCATTGTCAAGTGTGTTTTATAATCTACACAGGTTAGGCAAAATAAAAAATCTAACTGCATAGGTTGACCATGAAGTACAGCAGCCAGTGGTTTCAAGTGATTTGATTCCACCATGATTGTCAACCATTCTCCTGTTTCGTCGTAGGTTGCTTCAGGAGCGTGAGCGGTTATGTATTCTTTTATTGCTAAGTTAGTCATATGCTGTATTTATAGCTAGCTATTAATAATTTGTTATTGCGTTTTAAATTCCGTTCTAATTTGATCCCTGGTCATTCCCATTTTAATTTTTTCTTGCAACGAAATTAAAGAGTGTAATAAAGCTTCGGGGCGTGGAGGGCATCCGGGAATATAGACATCTACTGGAATTATATGATCGGCACCTTTTACAACAGAATAGGTATTATAAAAAAATGGTCCACCACTAATGGCACATGCACCCATGGCAATTACATATTTAGGATCGGCCATTTGATCATACAATCGTTTTAAAACCGGCGCCATTTTATTTACAATAGTACCTGCAATAATAATTACATCGGCTTGTCTTGGTGAAGCACGAGCCACCTCAAATCCAAAACGAGAAAAGTCATATTTGGCTGAAGCGGTTGACATCATTTCAATTCCACAACAACTTGTTGCGAAAGACAATGGCCACAAGGAATTGCTACGCGCCCAATTTATAACATTATCAAATGTACTAACAACAATTCCACCACCTGGTGTTTCGTGGATAATGCCCGGAAATGGGGGGTTACCCGCAATGTTTTCATTTAACTCCATTTGAGTGCACCTTTTTTATGAGCGTATAAAAAGCCCATGAATAAAATAAATATGAATACAATAATTTCAATCAATGCAACGATACCTACTTTCTTTACAACAACAGCCCATGGATATAGAAAAACCAACTCAACATCAAAGATTAAAAATAATAGGGCAAATAAATAATACCCTACATTAAATTGATGCCAAGGCGAAGTGTTGGTTGGAATACCACATTCATAAGCCTGTCCTTTTTGTGGATTTTTGCTCCCTTTAACTAATAATTTACCTACTAAAATTCCGCCTGCGGAAAATGCGATTGCAGCTATTAGCAATGCAATCAAGGAAATCGCGCCCATAAGCTGTTAATTATATGTCTTCTAAATTACGAATAAAATTGCTATTCTATTCGATTTAAAAAATAATAAAGCGGTGTATTTTGATATGTTATTTGTATTTAGCAAATAACATTAAGCGCTTTTGGGATAATCTTTATGGCTAGCGCTTCTGATTCCGTCATGATAGATTCTCCATCCAAATGAAATGGAGCCTTCGATTTGTATTTTATTAGAATTGTTTTGGTAGCGATGATTTCGACTTTTTTGGATTCATGGATATTGCCATTAAACAATCTAATGGCAATAAAAAATGCACGAAATAATCCAATTTTATGAATTTTCACTACTTCTAATAAGCCATCTTGTATATCAGAAAGGGGAGAGATATACGCATTGTTTCCAAACTGACTTGCATTCGCAATTGTTAACGAAAACACGGGCTCAATTTCCCCATCATTGATGGCTATTTCGATTGGTTGGTAATGTAGTATTGTTTTTAAAGTTGCTTTAACATAATTAAAAAGGCCTCTTCCTTTACCTTTTGCAAATTCATTTGCTACAGTAGCGTCAAAGCCAATACCTGCGGTGCAAAAAAAGTATTTATCATTTAAAAGACCAACATCCATTTTTTGGGATTTCCCAGTACAGGCTAATGTATGAGCTTTGGTTATATTCAATGGAATTTTCAAATGCCTAGCCAATCCATTTCCTGATCCAATAGGAATAATTCCAAGCGTGACATTGGTTCCAACTAATGCAGAAGCAATTTCATTTATTGTACCATCACCCCCAACTGCTATAATACGTGAAGCGCCTTCGGAAATTGCTTTTTGTGCGAATGCAAAAGCTTCAAATGGGGCAGTAGTTTCCCAAATTCTACAATTAAAATCTTCTTTAATTAAATTAATTAATTTTTTAAAATGAGCAGGTGAATTAGTGCCTGCATTTGGGTTAATTATAAAGAAGTTCATTATGTCAAAATTAGCTGATTAAAATGAAAATATTCTACATTACCTTTGCCTTGAATACTTATAATTAGCCTTTTCATATGTTGTTATCAATTACTATTTTTGGATTTGTGGTTACTTTTTTACTGCTTATTAATTTAAGGCAGTCTAATAAGGCTAATATTTACTTATTCTTTTTTCTATTAATAAATAATACCTATTCTTTATCCCATTATGCTACTATATACTCAGGAAATAAGTTTTTAATAGCAATTATGCTAGTTCATTTTACCCCCTTATATTTATTGCTTGGCCCACTTTTTTATTTTTATGTTAGAGGGTTATTGAAAGATGATTTTAGATTGAGTAAATTAGATTTTTTACATTTTATTCCTGCTGTTTTATTTTTCATAAATATAACGCCCTATGTTTTTAAAAGTTGGGATTATAAATTATTATACGCGGCCAATGTTATAAAAGATGCACATAATTTTTTGAATATCGATTACTTGTTTATGCCATCTTCAATTAGTTTTTTATCCAGACCTATTATAGCAATCGTTTATGTTATAGCTAGTGTGGTATTGATTTTTAGAAGGGGATTGAATGAGCGTTATATAAATATTCAAGCAAAATTAATTTTCAAATGGCTTACCTTTTTTATAATTATATCAACAATACTTTATCTTGGATTTTTATTCTTTACATTTTCTGCCTTTTACATAGATACACTTAAAGTTGAAAGTAGACAAGGTGATTTTATTTTATATTCAACCATTGGAGGGTTGCTTTTATTGAATTTATCACTTTTGTTTTTTCCTAATATTTTATACGGACTTCCTCAGTTAGATTATGCGATCGCAACCAAAGAAAATAAATTACTGGAGGAGCAATTGGGTATCGCCGAAGACATTAAAAAGCAAACACGAAGTTTTGAAATTTCTCCCGAAAAGCTTAATTTATTAAAGCTCAAAATTGAAAGATACATTGAACAAAAACCATATTTGAATCCTGAATTCAACTTGTCTGTAATGTCCGCAGATACTGATATACCTGTACATCATTTATCATACTATTTTAACGAGCATCTTAAAATCAACTTCAATACATGGAAAAATGACCTTAAAATTGCCCATGTTATAGATTTAATTCGTAATGGTTCGGGTGAAATTTTGACATTAGATGCTTTGGCTAAACAGGCTGGATTTGGATCTAGAACCAGTTTTTTTAATTCTTTTAAGCAAAAAATTGGCGTTACGCCCTCTGAATACCTTAACAGTATCGATTAAAGTCTGTTTTTTGTTTCAGTTTCCCAAACTTGTACATATTTAATCGCAATTTGTCTACTTGTAATTAGTCTAGAGACTAACTTACGCGCCTGCGCGTTTTATAATTCACTATGCCAATATGGCTGTTTTGTATTTCGCATTTTTAAATTACAAGTATTTCGAATATGTCAAAGTTGAAAATTTTAACATTAAATGTTATTTTAATGTGTTTTGTTGCAAATGTACAGGCACAAAAAGTGGATTCGGTTGCTAAAAAGGGGCGCTTCAACTTCAAGTTGAGTATGCCAAACATTTCTCTGAAATCCAAAAAGTCAAAAACCGCTACTATCGTGACCGACGCTACCAAGGTAAGTCAGGGAACTATTGGGGAAAGTTTATCTCAGGTTGCACAAAAGACAACATTATCAGTTATGACTGGAGTGAATTTCTCAAAGCAATCAGTTTCGGCAGCAGGCTATACCTCAAATTTTAACTATAATATTTCTGAAAATAATAACGATTTATTTAAGCCAGGATTTTTTGCAGGTGTTCGAATTGATGGATCATACCGCCAGCTGCATGATTACGCGGTGTCTGTAAGTTTAAATAAATTAACATCAGGTGTCGGATATACTTCCTACAATAAATTGTCTCCATACATGGGTAAGTATACTTCATTTAAAGCAGAGGATAATTTATTGTTGATGAATGTTGCTGCACATTATAAAAAATTAATACCAATAGGAGATCGAGTTAGATATCAGTTGTATGCAATTGCGGGTCCAAGTGTAGATATAAATGTTGGTGGTGTAAGTACCGATAACCAAGTAGGTGATACATACAAAAAAATATTTTTTAAGGGTGATATCGGACTTGAGTTTTACAATCGCTCCAACTATAATTTATTTTTTCATTATCACCATAGTTTAAGTTCACTTACGAATTCGCCAATTTCAACAAGCTTAAGCAGTTTTGAATTTGGTATGATGGTAAAAGTTAAAGACTTATTTTAAAAAATTATTAAAGAACAAAAAATGAAAAATAGCATTAAACATATTTTATACATACTATTATTCTCGGTTTCCATTTCGCTTGTAAGTGCATCATGTAGTAAGGATGCTGCAAGTGCTCAAGTAGAGTTGAGTTACAACATGCTACAAGAAAAAACATGGTACTTAGACTACGCTCAGTCAATTGTAGGGGCCAACGTAACTACCCGATCTTATATTGGTCAGTCAACTTATTTCATTAATTTTTTAGAAGATAGATCCACCATTGATTCTGATGGAATTACGGGTAAATATAGTGTTGCTAATACAGGAGGCCATTTAAGTATCAGTATTACAGGAAAAACGGCAAGTGGAAATCCAGTTAGTTATAATTATCAGGTTGAATCGATGGGATCAAAAAATTTAGTGCTATCATTTGTGATTAGCGGAACTACGTATAAAAAATTCTACACAGCTAGATAGCTGTTATTTTTAAAATTTGAATTAAAAGAGATGAAAGTGAAATTTGGACTATTGATTATTTACTTGTTTTGTTTAGTGCAATTAAATGCCCAATCACCAGTATTTGTGATGAGCAGTATTGGTAATATAGGTGGAACAACAAGTTCTATATCTGCACTCAATTTTAAAAGTACTGCTGCCTGCTTAGATGTACAAAATGGAGTCGCGGTTTTAAAGGGGAATAGAAATACAGGAGAATTTGCCTTGAATTGTGAAGTGACGATGAAGTTTAATAGTTTGGGAATTAAATTATTTCCCAATCCGGTGAATAGTGCAACGAATGTGAAGTTTGTTAATGCGCCGCCATTAAATGAAATATTTAATTTAAGTATTTGGAGTACAGATGGGGCCATTATTAATACAAAGAAAGAGACAGGTTATAATTTGTTTCAGGGTTTAATTATGGATTTAAGTGGATTAACTCCAGGTAGTTATGTGTTGAAAATTGAGTCTAACAATTTTGTCGATGCAATTAAGTTTATTAAAGCGAATTAGAAACATTAAGAACAATAAGAGTATGAGGAAGCCAATTAATTTGAAGCGATTTGTTGTTGCAATGAGTTTGTTACTGCTGTCATTAGCGAGTGATCAATTATTTGCTCAAGTGCCAGGTACTGGAATATTTTTCCAAGCAGTTGCCAGAGATGGTTACTCCAATCCAGCCAAGGATAGAAATATTGTAGTTGAAACTAGTTTGATTCAATCAACCGCCACAGGGACGGTTGTGTTGCGTGAATCTTTTAATGCCACTACCGACGCGTCAGGTATTTTTAGTATCAGCATTGGTACAGGTACTCGTCTTGCGGGTACTGCATTAAATTTGCAAGGCATAGATTGGTCAAAAGGCCCTTTCTATTTAAATATAAAAGTGGCAATCGCTCCTATAATTTCGCAAACAACATGGGATTATACAAAAGATTTAGTTGACTTAGGAACAAGTCCATTTGGTGCTGTACCCTATGCTATGTATGCAGGATCGGTAGCAGGCATTGATTCAAAAATAAATTTAACAGATACTGCTAAAATGTTGTTACCCTATGCAAAAGTGCAAAATGTAACTGCATTGGGAGTGAGCAAATTAAATGTTGCAGATAGTATTACAAAATATGTTACCCCAACTCAATTGGCTTCTAAGTCATTTGATATTGCTCCTGTGAATGCAGCCATTGCGGGAAAATTAAATGTAGCGGATAGTATTACAAAATATGTTACCCCGACACAATTGGCTTCAAAAACATTTGATAGTACTGCCATTTATACACAACTAGGATTAAAAGCATCTACAGCAAATGTAAATACAGCGCTGGCATCAAAAGCAAACACAACTGATGTAGCTACTGCATTGGCTTTAAAAGAAAATGTTGCAAATAAATCGGTAGATGTTTCCGCAGATGGAGCTTCTGATACAAAATATACTTCAGCAAAAGCAGTAAAGGCATATGTGGATACGCAAGTTGCAGGCGCAACTATTGCTGATGCAAATGCAAGTACAAAAGGTAAAATACAATTAGCAGGTGATTTAACAGGAACAGCAGCGAGTCCGACAATTACAGCAAATGCAATTACAACTGCAAAAATTGCTGATGCAAATGTTACAGACGCAAAAATAGTTTCGGTGAGTGGTTCAAAAGTAAACGGAGATATTTCAGGTAATGCAGCAACTGCTACTAAAATTGCAACGCCGGTAACAATCAATGGAGTTCAGTTTGATGGTTCTTCTAATATTACAATTGCGTCAGCTGCAGCTAATGCATTAACTTTTGATGCAAGTGGAACAGGAGCAACTGCGGGTGCAAGCTTTGATGGCGCAGCTGCAAAAACAATTTCATATAATTCAATCGGTGCTTCACCATTAGCGGGTTCTAGTTCTTTAACTACTATTGGAACAATTACGAGTGGTGTATGGAATGGTACAACTATTGATATTGCTCATGGTGGTACAGGTTCTACTACAAAGAATTTTGTTGATCTTACAACAGCGCAGACAATTGCTGGTGCAAAAACTTTTAGCAATCAAATTGCATTTAATTCAGATGTAAACATTAATGGTTTAACTGTTGGATTAGGTACTGGAGCTCAAGCTAGCAATGCAGTTTTAGGAAAAACGGCAATGCTTAACAATACAACAGGTAATAATACTGTTGCAATAGGCTTCGAGGCTTTAAAGGTAAATACATTTTCTAATTATAACACAGCGATAGGAAGTTATGCTTTAAGTGCAAATAATAATGCTGATGCAAACGTAGCTGTGGGTGTGTATGCCTTAACTGCGTCTCAAAATGGAGGCTATAATACTGCTGTAGGTTCAAATTCTCTTGCAGCAAATATTAGTGGCTATCAAAACGCCGCCTTAGGTAATACATCGCTTTATACAAATACAACAGGAAATTATAATACAGCATTAGGTAATAGATCGCTTTATTCAAATATAAATGGTTCAAATAATACTGCAGTAGGTAATGGTGCAGATGTTGGCTCATCAGCTTTAACGAATGCGACAGCAATTGGTAATGGTGCAATCGTTAATACAAGCAATCAAATTCAACTTGGTAATTCGAGTGTAACTAGTGTAGTAACTAGTGGAACTATAAGCGCAACTGGATTCACTGGTCCGTTAACAGGTAATGTAACAGGCAATGTAACTGGTAATGCAAGTACTGCTACAAAATTAGCAGCCACAAAAAATATTAATGGAGTTGCATTTGATGGTAGTGCAGACATTACTATTGCAGCCGCATCTAATACCTTAACAGGAACGACGCTTGCAAGTAATGTTGTGAATTCAAGCTTAACGAGTGTTGGTACAATAACAAGTGGTGTGTGGAGTGCTTCTACAATTGATATTGCACATGGGGGTACAGGTTCAACAACCCAAAATTTTGTTGACTTGACTACAGCACAAACAATTGCTGGTGCAAAAACATTTAGTAATACTTCGACATTTAATAAAGATGTTACTATCAATGGAATTACTGCTGGCTTAGGTAACGGACAATTATCATCTAACACAGTTTTTGGTGCTTCTTCACTTGCTAGTAACACAACTGGTTATTCAAATGCTGCATTTGGTGGTGCAGCACTTGGTTTAAATACAACGGGCATTTATAACGCAGCTTTTGGTAAAGATGCGTTGCACAATAACACAACTGGCACTGAAAATACCGGTGTAGGTTTATCTGCATTATATAGTAATGTGGGTGGTGGTTATAATACTGCATTAGGATCTTCTGCATTGGTGGGAAATACATCTGGTTCTTATAACGTGGCAGTGGGTAGGCAAGCATTAGGCAATACTACTACTGGTGCAAACAATATAGCAATTGGAGCAGGGGCATTAACTACTAATACAACAGGTGCTAATAATACTGCTATCGGATTTGGCGCAGATGTCTCTTCAAATAATTTAAGCAATGCGACTGCAATTGGTAATGGTGCAATCGTTAATGCAAGCAATCAAATTCAACTTGGTAATTCGAGTGTAACTAGTGTAGTAACTAGTGGAACTATAAGCGCAACTGGATTCACTGGTCCGTTAACTGGCGATGTTTCAGGAAACTTAATAGGCAATGTAACTGGTAACGCAAGTACTGCTACAAAATTAGCAGCTACAAAAAATATTAATGGAGTTGCATTTGATGGTAGTGCAGATATTACTATTGCAGCGAATTCAAATACTTTGACAGGAACGACGCTTGCAAGTAATGTAACTAGTTCAAGCTTAACTAGTGTTGGTACAATAACTAGTGGCGTGTGGAGTGCTACAACTATTGCTATTGCAAATGGAGGTACGGGTGCAACAAGCGCAACAGCAGCATTAAGCAATTTAGGTGGTGAGCCTTCAGTGAATAAAAGTTTTGCTTCAGATTTAGGAAATACCAATCCAAGTGATGTTTTATTTCCAACTCAAAAAGCTGTTAAAACATATGTAGATGCGCAAACTGCAGCAGCGGGTGTTTCAGATGGTAGTATTACCAATGCAAAATTAGCTGGTAGTATTGCAGCTTCTAAATTAATTGGAACTGATATTACTAAAGTTGGTACCATCACTGCTGGAACATGGAGTGGAACTACAATTGCAATTGCAAATGGAGGAACAAGTGCAACAACAGTATTGGGAGCCAAAACTAATTTAGGATTAGATAACGTTGAAAATACTGCTTTGAGTACATGGACTGGTTCACCTAATATAACTTCAGTTGGTAGCTTAGCTGCTGCCGGTAAAACGTTTACTTTCCAAGATTTAGTATTAGGTAATGGTACTACTCAAGGTAAAATTTCGTCAGATGATACCTGGAAGTCAATTCAATTTTATCCTAATAATACAATAGAATCAACAAGAATGTGGCCTAGTGGGGATGTTACTATTCAGCATGGCGGCACTTATGCCGACAATGGATATACTTTAGAAGTGGGGGGTACGTCCAACTTTATTGGTAATTCAAATATCACTGGTGATTTAAATGTTACAGGAAACATTACTGGTGCTACATGGAGTGGAACTGCAATTGCCAATAATAAATTAGCAAACAGTACAACAACTTTAGGAGCTACAACTTTAACTTTAGGAGGAACAATAACTTCAGTTACAGGTTTGTCTAGTTTAACTTCAACAAACTTAATTGGTACTTTATCTGGTACTGCAACTACTGCAACAAATATAGATGGTGGAGTTGCAGGTTCAATTCCATATCAAAC